>JANNAY010001546.1:0-6092 GCA_031384945.1 Deltaproteobacteria bacterium | reverse complement strand
CGACAAAGACGGCAAGGGCGACACGGCGTGGCCCTTCGAGCGCGTGAAGCCCCTGTTCGACGCCCACGACCTCGTCTTCGCCAACCTCGAGTGCGTCGTCTCTGACTCCGACGCCGAAGAAGCTGTGTCGAAGACGTACCGAATCAAGGCGCTGCCGAAGTACCTGACGAACCTGCACGACGCCGGCGTCGACGTGGTCAGCGTCGCCAACAACCACGCGATGGACTTCGGCGCGCAGGGCTTCGCCAGCACGATCGCCACCTTGAAGAAAGAAGGCGTGCTGCCCGTCGGCGCGCAGAAAAAACCGGGCTGGGACCACGACGTCGTCATCGTCGACGTCGGCGGCATCCGCGTTGGCTTTCTCGCCTACAACCAGCACGGCGACGAGTACAAGCACGACGACTGGCGACCGACGTCGATGCGCTACAAGATCGGCGACGTCGTCGACGACATCAAAGCCGCGCGGCCCAAGGTCGACTTTCTCGTCGTCAGCGTGCACGGCGGGCTCGAGCTCTCGCACGAGGTCGATGCCTGGCAGCTCAAAGATGCCCACGCCGCCATCGACGCCGGCGCCGACGTCTGGGTCGGCCACCACCCGCACGTCGCTCAGCCGTACGAGGTCTACAAAGGCAAGCTCATCACCTACTCGCTGGGCGACTTTCTCTTCGACAAGAGCTCGCCGTGGCTGGTCGAGCGCAACCGCCCGCGCTTCTTTCTCGAGATGAACCTCACGAAAGACGCCGGCGGCAAGGTGACCGCGACACACCAGCTCTTCACCGGTGATCAAGAGACGAAGACGTACCGGCCGTTCATTGCCGAGAAATTCTTCGACGTCGCGTCGTTCGCCCTGCCGACGACGAAGACGACGACGTTCCGCGACCTGTTGAAAGACGCCAGGGTCGAGCGCGTGCGGCGCGACAAAGAAGGCAAAGACGTGGTCGGCGTCTGCTCGCGGTGGGAGCGCCGCCGCGCCCCCGTCAACGGCCACGCCTTTCGTTGGCTCGCCCCGCGCTGGGGCTGCGCCGACGACGCCAAGGCCGACGCCAAGCGCGCGTGGGAGTCCGTGGCGCCGACGGCTGAGCTCTTTCAGTCGAGCTTGAAGCGCGGCATCTGGGCCCATCCCAACGCAGGTGGACCGCTGCGCATTCGCTTTCCTGGCGTCCAGTTGAACGATCAACTCACCGGCTTCGCGGGCGTGCCCGACTGGGGCGTCACGCTGTCGCGGCAGCAAGAAGCGAAGGGTAAGCCGAAGACGCCGCCGGTGACGTTGAAGCTCTCGCTCGTCGACAAAGACGGCAAGGCGTTGCTCGAGTCGACGCTCGACGCGCCCTGCGAGCCCGGCACGCTGCCGATCGCGCTCGACACCAGCAAGCTCAAGGGCCAGCGCGTCGACGTCGTCGCCGAGGTCTCCGGCGGCAGCGGCGACGCCGAAGGCCGCTTCGTCTTCGACCTGCAGGTGCAACCGTGAGCGAGACGCACAAGACGGCCGAGACGCCGCAGAATTCGGATTCGACGACGACGACAGCGACGACGTCATTGCCGGCGGGGCAGCTGTCGACGCTGACGTTGAAGCAAGAGCTTTCGCAGCTGCCGTCGTGGGCCAAGGCCGTTGCTGCCATGCTCACGGTGTACGTGATCTCCGTGTCGATCATGCGGTTTTCACAGTGTCTCAATCCGTGGGTCGCGGAGACCGATTGGAAGCAGTGGGTCTGGCAGTACTGGCGCTACAACATTCCAGGAGCGTTTCCTGAGGGCCACCCGATCACCGACTACACGTTCAACGCGCAGCCGCCGCTGTACCACCTGGCCATGTCGACGCTGTCGCGGGTGTTTCGCCCCGTCGTCGCCGCCAACATCGTCAACTGGGTCGCCTGGACCCTGGCGCTCGGCGCCTGCGTGGCCACGTTGCGGCGGCGCGCGTCGCTGCTGGTCGGCCTCGTCGTCGCCGCGTTGTTCGTCCACGACGACGTGCTGCACAGGATCTCGATGGGCGGCTACCCACGCAGCTTCGGCCCACCGCTGGTGATGCTGTTTCTCGCGGCGTGGTTGAACGGCCGGCACTACCTCACGTGTCTGGTGCTCATCTGCGGCGCCGCGCTCTACCCATCGGTGTGCGTGCCCTGCGGCCTCGCTTATGGGCTGTGGACAGCGGCCACGGCGCCGCGCACGTCGCTGAAGGCGTGGCTGCGTCCCAACGTCGAGGTCGTCGCCACCGGCGGTCTCGTCGGCTTCCTCGCTCTCTTGCAGAGCTTCACGGCGCCCAAGTGGTGGGGCCCCGTCGTCAGCGCCAAAGACGCCGGCATCGCGCTGACATCGCAGGGCCGCACCCAATGGCTGCCGCTCGGCCCCTTCTGGCCCGGCGTCTTCGGCTACTTCAAAGAGCCATGGAACTTCTCGGGCGCCACCTCGAAGATGGTGCCGTGGAGCCACGACACGGCGCAGACCCTCGGCATGAGCGCCGCTGTCGTCACAGCCATCGTCGGCGTCGTCTTCGCCTTGAAGAACAAGCAGCGGCAGTTGCCGGTGCCGGCGCAGATGTTTTTGATCTTCGGCTGCGCGGTCTTCAGCTTCTACCTTGCCCGCGAGTTCGCCTTTAAACTCTATCTGCCGCGGCGCATGGTGCAGCACACCCTGCCATCCATTTTGTTTGTGACTTTGCCGCTGCTCTATTTCACCACCGGCATGGCCATCTGGCAGAACCGCCTGCGCGCCACGGTGTTCGTGCTGCTCGGTCTACTCGTGCCGACCCTCGTGCTCTGCGGCGACGGCTACGGCGCCTCGGGCTACCGGTCGTACGCCAAGAACGAAAAGCTGTACCGTTGGATCGAAAAGAACACCAAGGTCCAAGACCAATTTGGCGGCTACTATCGCATCCTTGATGAGATACCGTTCTTCGCGGCCCGTCAGGTCTACGTCAACTGGAAGATGGCCCACCCGTTTCGCCAGGGCTTCTACGACGAGATCGATCGCCGCACGGTCGCCATGTACGACGCCTACTTCGCGACCGACCTGCACCAGCTGCAGTCGTTCATGCGCGACAAAGACGTCGCCTGGTTCGTCGTCAACGACGGCCTCTTCGACAAGCTCGAGGGCGGCGACAGCCAGCTGTTCGAACCGACGCGCGGCAAAATCTTGAAGAGCATCTTCAATCCGCGGCGCGGGCGTTTTGTCCTGAAAGATCCCCCCAAAGAGATCGTGGCGTTTCGCCAAGGCTCGATCCGCGTGCTCTCGCGCGACAAGCTCGATCGCTACCTGCGCGACCACCCCGAGGCCGCGCCGGCGACGACGACGCCCGACGACGGCGGCGCCGATGACCGCGGCGGCGCGGGCGACGAAGCAGACAGCGGCAAAGGCAAAGAAGCCGGCGACGACTGAGTCGTGGTATTCCCGGGCATGACGAAAAAGCTCGCGTTGCTCGGGGTCGCCACGCTGGTTCTCGCCTCTCTGTCGGGGTGCTTGCTGCCCTGCGAGATCTGTCTGGCCTGCGCCAACGCTGGCACCAGCGCCTCGGTCGCCAATGCCGTCGTGCACCAGCACGACGACCACACGGTGAAAGAGATCGGCCCGCAGCTGCAGCAGACGGCGTGGAAGAACGCCGTCGCCCACTGATGCGAGGCACGGTGCGAGGCACGGTGCGGGGGCTCATCGCCTGCGTCGCCGTCGTGGCCACGGCCGTCGTCGCCAGCGGCTGCTGCTGCCCCTGCAGCTACGTCGGCGGCGTCGACGTCGACGCTGGCCTGCGACAAGAGCTCAAGCCCGACCTGCGCCCGCAAGCGAAGTCCGCGCACCTGCGCTAACCCGCCCCGGTGGATCCTCTGCGTCCCCTGTTGCGCTGGCTGACGGCGCTGGCGCCCGCGTCGTTTCGCGAGCGCACCGGCCCGCGCTTGCGCGCGTTGCTGGTGCTGTTTCACGTCTTGGCCATCGTCTCTGTCTCTTGCCCTGCGCCCGTGCGGGTCGGCTCGGTCAAGCAGTGGGACCGCCCCAGCATCAAGACCGAGCTGAGCAACTGGCGCGGGCGCCTCGCGAGCCTCGGCATTCACATGTCAGAGAACGAGCTGCGCGACTTCGGCCGCGCCAAGGCCCAGCAGTGGACGGACCTGCGCACCGCCACGCTGCGACCATTCATGGTGTACGTTAAAAAGATCGGTGCGCCGCAGGGTTGGTACATGTTTACTGCCCCAGATCGCAACCCGCAGCGCCTGGCGGTCGAGCTGATCAAAGAGGGCGGCGCACACGAGCCCGTCTTCACCCTCGGCCGCTCGGTCGCGCGGCCCGACATCGTCACCGCCGGTTTTCTCGGCGAGCACCGCGTGCGCCGTGTGCTGTTTCAGACCGCCTGGGCCGACAAGACCAGCACCTTTCAAGACGTCTGCGCCTGGATCGGCCGCCGTGCCCTCGCCCACGAACCAACGTTGCAAGAGATCGAATGCACGCAGGTTGAGTTTCAAGTCGAACACCCATGGAAGGTCGAGAAACTTCCACCAGAGCAGATCCGCAATTCGCTGCGCTTGCCGATGAGCGAGGCGGGTACCGCCGAGCAAGCGCAGCAGCGCGAGCTGAAGAAGAAGCGCAAGGCGGTCCGCGAGAAGCGCCTGCAAGAGCGGCAAGCGCAAGAGCGGCAGCCATGAAGCGTCTCGCCCGGCTCGTGCTGCGCTTCGCCCGCTGGATGCTGGCGGTGACGTCGACGAAAGAGCCGCCGACCGCGATGGCGTTGGTGCGCATCGGCGTTGGCCTCGCGTTGGTCTTCTTGCTCGTGCCCTTCTTGTTCACGGCGCAAGGCAGAGACGTCATCGTCTTTGCCTTCTGCGACGTCGGCAGCGGCGGCTACCGCGAAGTCGGCGGCGTCTTCGGCATCGACGCCCTAGGCGGCCCCGTCCCCGGTGTCGTCTTCCCCCTGTTGGCCGGCGCTCTCACAGGCGCTGTCTTCATGGTCGTCGGACTCTTCGGGCGCGTCCCCGTCTTTGTGGCGCTCATCTGCACCCGTATGGTCTTCGCGCAGAACGCCGACACCTCGGGCGCTGGCGACGCGCTGCTCGCCAACGCGCTGCTGCTGCTGCTGCTGTGCGACTGCACGGCGACCCTCTCGCTCGATTGCCGCCTGCGCACCGGCTCGTTCGTCGACCGCACGCCCCTGCCGGCGTGGGTGCGGCGTGTGGCTCTGCTGCAGCTGTGCCTCGTCTACTCGGCCACCGGCCTGCAGAAGTTGGTGTCGACGGCGTGGACCCCGCTCGACGGTTTCTCGGCCCTTTACCAGATTCTACAATCGCCCCATTGGGCGCGATTTCCTGACCTGATGATCGACACGCGCGGCGCGCTCATCGTGCCGATGTCGCTGATGACCGCGGTGACCATCGTCTGGGAGTGCTCGTTTCTCATCGTGCTGCGCAAGGTGCGCTGGCGCCTCGCTTACGCCGCCATCGGCGTCGGCGTCCACGTTGGTATCTTTGCATTGATGCAAGTCGGTATTTTTAGCATTGTGTCGATCGCGCTCTATCCGGTGCTGTTCTCGTCCGAAGTGATCGCGCAAGCCCGCGGTCTGTGGGACCGGGTGCGGCGGTTTGCGCCGGCAGCGACCGCACCGTCGTCGTAGGGATCCGCCTTGCACGTGGCGCGTCGATCTGGTCACTCCGCGAACGACTTTTTGCCCGCATCCCGGAGTGCACACATGACCCTGATGAGCCGCCTCTCCCTCGCCGCCGTCCTCGCAGCCACCGTCGTCGTCGCCGCCTGCGCCGAAGACCTCACCGCCGTGAACGCCGTGTGGGCCACGACCAGCGAGGCCTGGACGAAGGTCGCCACCGACGCCAAGAAAGCCAACGACGACCTCGCAGCCAAGGTCGCCGCCCTCCCCGCCGTCGCCGACGCCGACGCCGCTGGCAAAGACCTGAAGAAGAAGGTCGACGACGCCCTCGCCGCCCACAAGCAGGCCTTCGCCGACGTCGAGCAGCTCACTGCCGAGACCAAGGGCGCCGTTGAAAAGGCCCAGGTCGAGAAGAAGATCCTGCCCGTGCAGACCGCCATCGACGCCGGCGTCGCCAAGTCCGCCGCCCTCGTCGCCAAGATCGCTGACGCCGCCACCGCCGCCGTCGCCG
>JANNAY010001522.1:0-1515 GCA_031384945.1 Deltaproteobacteria bacterium | reverse complement strand
CGCCTGTGAGCTCGCTGCCAAACAGAGCGTCGACGAAGACCGCGTCTACGGCGTCGGCTTCAGCATGGGCGCCATCGGCTTCTGGGACATCTTCGTTCGCTTCAAAGGCGTCTTTGCGGCCGGCGTCGTCATCGCCGGCGACGTCGACGTCGACGCTGCGCGGGCGCTGCAGGGATTTCCCCTCTTGGCCGTGCATGGCGCAGACGATGCGCTGGTGCCACCGGACAACACGCGCCGTGTCGACGCGATTCTCACCGCGCCCTTTCGCTACACCGAGGTGCGCGGCGCGGGGCATGGTGTGTGGTCGCAAGCATTTGCCCAACCCACGTTGTGGACTTGGCTCTTCGAGCAGCGGCGCACCCGGTGATGAGGTCGTCCTCCCGTCTTCGTGATGTCTTCGTGATGTCTTCGTGATGTGGTCGTGACGGCGTCGTGACCGTCGACGGGCGCTGCCGCCGACCGCGGCTAAGCTCTCACGCATGTTGACCCTCGCCGCGCTCGCGCTCGCATCGGGACTGCCGCTCGTCGTCGAGGGCGTGCCGCAGATCAAAGACGCCAACGCGTACTTCGAAGCCGACGCCATCGCCGGCGACGTCGACGGCGTCGTCCTCTGCCGCGTCGACGTCATCGGCTCTCGGTCGTGGGACACCTTCGGCGCCGTCGATCTCGCTGTCACCTTGAGCGCCGGCGACCAGCGCTTCGAGATGTGGGGCGATGAAGACCGCGCCAACACCTTCGTCAGCGCGCCCGCCGTGCACCTGAAGAAGGGAACGAAGCTCACCGTCGTCGTCGAGGATCGCGATCTGACGGGGCGTGAGCCCGTGGCCCGCGGCCACGCGGTGTTCGATGGAACGTCGCTGGCGTTCGACCTCGACGAAACGCAGATCGCCTGTCGCACGGTGCCGGCGAAGCGCGCCGCCGCCCGCGCGCAGCCCCACGTGAAGCGGGCCGAGCAGCGCGTCGCGCAGCTCGCGCGCGCCAAGGTCGACCTGCGCGGCATCAGCGCGGGGTGGAACGTGCTCGACGAATTCGCCGTCGCCGGCGCCGTGCGCGACGCCACCGCCTGGACGGGCGAGACCGACGCGACGCGGGCGCTGCTCGCGTCGGCAGAGAAAGCGCAGCAGGCGTTTGCGTCGTCGTTGTTGGCGGCGGCTCGGTCGCTGCCGGCGACGTCGTCGGGGCAAGACGCGCGCGCCCGCTTCGCATTGTCGGGCACGTCGCTCACCGTCACTGCGCTCATCGACAACCCAGGCCTGGTCCGCGTCGATGTCGTCGACGACGAAGGCGCCATCGTCGCCGTCTCTGTCGCGGATGCTTTTGTCACCGCGTCGTTGTTGAAGGGGCAGTCGACCACCATCGCGCTGCCGGCCCGCGTCGCGGCCAAAGACGTCGTCGTCGTTCGCGCCGGCGTCAGCGCGGGCGACATGGTTCCCTTGAAGCGCTGACGTGTCTTTCTTCTTTCCCGACATCGCTGGCGACTGGCGCGGCCACTACCGCGCCGACGTCGTCGACGGC
>JANNAY010001504.1:0-2949 GCA_031384945.1 Deltaproteobacteria bacterium | reverse complement strand
ACGCGCTGTTCATCACCACGCTCAGCAAGAACAACGGCAGCAGGCGAAGGGTCATCAGGAGCTCCAGTCCATGAAAGAGCAGCAGCGTCGACCGGCGACGCTGCTCTCGTCCATCGGATGTTGGTCTCGAGACGCTTCAGGCCGCTCGTGCGCCCGACAGCGGCAAGCGCCGCAAGGTCACGAGCGCGACCTCGGGGTCGGCGTTCATTCTCGGCAGGTTGCTGCCCCTGCCGAAGCCAAGCCCGCGCGAGACGTACAGCTGGTTGCCGTTTTTCTGGAAGTGGCCGCGCAAGTACGGCTGGCCGGCCCGCGAGAAGAACGCGTCGGTGACGCCGGAGATGAAGATCTGTCCACCGTGCGTGTGGCCCGAGAAGCAGGCGAGACCTTTGCCGTGCGGCAGCGTGTCGAGCGTCGGCGGCGAGTGCGCGAGCACGATGCGGGCGACGTCGTCTTTGACGCCCTTCAGCGACTGCACGACGTCGTCGTGGCCTGAGACAGCGTCGTCGATGCCGACCAGGGTGAGCGGCGCGCCGTGCACCTGCATGACGGTGTTTTGGTTGCGCAGCACCGGGATGCCGATGCGCTCGAGGTCGCGCGTGATGGTGACGGCGTCGGTCCAATGGTCGTGGTTGCCGAGCACGGCGACGGCCGGGATCTTCAGACGACCGAGCAGCTCGGGCACGCGCTCGAGTGGGTCGCCCTTTCGCGTCACGTAGTCGCCGGTGAGGATGACGATGTCGGGGCGGGCTTCGTTGAGCGCGTCGACGGCGCTGAGCACCCGCTCGTCGGGCGTGCGCGGACCGATGTGAATGTCGGTGAGGTGGCCGACGACGAGGCCGTCGTGGGCTTCGTCGAGGTGCGGGATCCACAGCTCGGGCGTCGTCAGCTCGAAGTTGGCGTTGCGCGCGACGCGATCGGCGTCGCGCAAATCACGACGCTGCTGCGCCCGGGCTGCCGCTGGCGCGAGCAGGGCGGAAGCGGCGAGGGCTTTCAGAAAAGGGCGTCGGCTCATCGTGCGGTTCTCGTCGTTCATGCCGGTCTCCAGACCTGCAGCTGCCCAAAAAGAACGCCCCTGGATGGGTCCAACCAAGGACCCGGCGCGCGGAGAAAACATAACCACCCACGCGCTGCTGACATGCCCCGCTGGGGCAATTTTCCGACGACAAAGCCGTCCCACATGACGCGGCGCACAAGCCACGCGCGCGGTCCGCCTACATGTGAGCAATTGGTTCCACGAGGAGGAAAACTGGATCTCGTGGCGCCGGTGGGCTCCGATGGAGTCGATGCTGCTCCCCTCCTCCGAGCCTCTTGAGATCCAGCGCGACGGCGACGGCGTCCCCTTCAAGGGCACGGCCGTCACCGTCATCGGCTTCTTCGTCGGCGCAGCGATCCTCTCGATCGCGCCTGGCGTGCCGGAAGCGCTGCGGCCCCTGAAGCTCACGACACACGACGAGCGCAGCGCCGTGATCGCGAAGGTGTTGGCGCGGCCGAAGATGACCCTCGCCGAGCACGAGAAGAAGCTCGAAGGCCAGATCGACGTCCCTGACCAGAAAGACGACGACATCGCCCGGGCCGAAGAAGCCGAGCTGCACCAAGAGAGCAACGGCGAGGTCGACGTTGCCGTGCTCGCCGCACCACCCGAGAGGGCCCCGCCCGCCGCTGAATCCGACGAAGAAGTTGTCGCCGTCGACCGCGCAGCCGTCGTCGCCCGCGCCGTGCCGAAGGCGCTGTCGCGCCGCGCCGATCGCGCGCGCGCGCAGCACCACGCGCTGCAGATGCGAAACGTCGCCGTCGACAACCCCTGCGTCGAGCGCGACGGCGAGAGCTGCGTGCGCACGGCCCTCGATCCCTTCTTCGCCACGCTCGACGCCATCGTCAGAGGCCCGTCTGATCCCAGCGGCGACGCCCGCGCCGACGTCGTCGTCTTCGGCAACTCGCTGATCGCGTCCGACCACGTCACCGACGTCGTGCGCGACGACCTGCAAGCGCGCTTCGGCGACGGCGGCCGCGGCTACCTGCTCGTCGATCGCCTCAGCAAGGTCGCCGGACGCCGCGCGCGCACCGGCACCGGCAGCGATGGCTGGGTCATCCGCTCGTTCGCGCAAGACCCGCCGTTTCCTGAAGGCGTGCGCTTTGGCTTCGCTGGCAACCTGCATGAGGCCAGCGTCGACGGCGAATCGACGACGTGGGCGCTCGACAAGGCGCGCAGCGCGCGGCTGTTCTGGCTCGACACCGGCGCCGGCCTGCGCCTCACCGTCGACGGCGCCGAAGTGCTGCGCGTTCCGAAGGCAGCCAAGGGCGTCGTCGCCAGCAACGAAGCGAAGAGCATCGAGGTCAAGCTGCCGCACCTCGGCAAAGACCTGAAGCTGACCGCCGACAAAGGCGCCCGCGTCTTCGGCGTCGCCGTCGAACGCGATGGCAGAGGCGTCGTTGTCGACACCATCGGCGTGCCCGCTGCATCAGCCCGCCTCTACGACGACGCCACCGACGCCGCACTCTTCGTCGACCACGTCGCGGCAAGAGACCCGGCGCTCTTCACGCTGATGTTGGGCGGCAACGAGACCCGCGGAATTTCGTACGGCAACATCACCGCCGCCATCTTCGAAGAGAAGCTGACGACGTTGATCGACCGCCTGCGCACGGCGGCGCCGCGGGCGGCCTGTTTGCTCGTCACGCCCATCGATGCCGGCAAGCAGCTCACCGGCAGCGAAGAGCTGATCACGCGCGAAGAGATCTTCACCGTCATCGACGTCGAGAAGAAGGTCGCCGCCGCCAAAGGCTGCGCCGTCTACGACTTGTTCGCCGCCATGGGCGGCAAGGGATCGCTGCAGCGCATGCGCGACGCCGGCTTCGTCAGCGACGACCTCGTGCACCCCACGGCCCGCGGTGGCGACGTGCTCGGCCAGCTCTTCGCCGACGCGCTCGTGAAGAGCTGGGCCGAGACCGCCG
>JANNAY010001500.1:0-3963 GCA_031384945.1 Deltaproteobacteria bacterium | reverse complement strand
GCCGTCGACTGTGGCGACGCCGGGTTCGTCGGTCTCTTCGAAGCGCACCGAGGTGCCCTCGACGCAGGCCCAGGCGCGAAACGACGCGCGCAGCGCTTCTTTGGCGACGTCGGGGTCGATGTCGGCGCTGCCGGCGGGCTCGAGGCTGTAGGGGATGGGCCCGCCCGAGATGTCCCAGGCGCCGCCGTCGATGGCCTTGAAGGCGTCGTCGAAGGCGGCGGCGGGGCTGGCGACGAGGCCAGCGAACAGGCCGGCGACGAGGCCAGCGACGGAGAGGGTGACGAGGTTGGCGGGCAAGACAAGGCGCTTCACGGACGCGAGCAAACCACAGTCGGGCCCCCCCGTCGACGTCGGCGGCGCTGCTGGTGTTTGGCCGCTCACGGCTTGCGCTGCAGCGGGATCAGCGAGCCGGCGTGGTCGACGAGCCAGACGACGCCGGCCTCGTCGATGCCGAAGGACGAGATGTGCTTGCCGCTCTTCAGCACCAGCTGGTTCTTCACGGTCTTGCCGTCGAGACGGGCCCGCCAGACGTCGCCGGTGCAGTAGTCGCCGTAGAAGAAGCCGCCGTCTTTGACGACGCCGCCGGTGACGCTGCAGCCGCCGCCGTGGGCGAAGTCGTGGCTGTAGACGACGGCGGCGGCGACGCGGCCTGTGCCGTCGCAGGCGCCGCGAAAGCAGACGCGGCCCTCGAGGTCGGACCAGCCGAAGTCGAGGTCTCTCTGCTGGGCCGCGTGCTCGACGACGTCGATCTCTTCCCACCGGTTTTGCCCGACGTCGCCGATCCACAGCGCGCCGCTTTGCTTGTCGAAGTCGTAGCGCCATGGGTTGCGCAGGCCGCGGGCCCAGACGGTGGGCCTGGCGTCTTCTTTGTCGACGTCGAGCCGCAGCATCTTGCCGAGCAGCGACGCCGGGTTCTGCGCGTTCTTCCACGGGTCGTTGGCGCCGCCGCCGTCGCCGGTGCCCACCCAGAGCTGGCCGTCGGGACCGAACAACACATGGCCGCCGTTGTGGTTGCCGGCGGGGTCGTCGATGGCGATCCAGACCTTCTTCGGCGTCGACGTCGACGGCTTCGTCTGCCCTTTGTCGACGACGAATTCGGCCCTGAACTCGGCCACGGCGTCGCGCTCGGCGGCGTCGGTGTAGGCGATGAAGAAGCGTCCGTTGTCTTTGAACTTCGGGTGAAACGCGAGGCCCAACAGCCCTTGCTCGCCCTGATCGGCGCCGAGCAGCTTGCTCACGTCGAGCCACGGCGCCGGCTCGACGACGCCGCCCTTGATGACGCGGATGGTGCCGCCTTGCTCGACGACGAAGAGGCGGCCGGAGCCGTCGAACGCGGCGACGGCGCCGACGGGGCGGACGAAGCCGCCGACGGCGACGCCCCCGACGACCGCCCAGGCGACGTCGTCGGCGATGGCGGCGGCGGCTTGTCCGGCTGGCTCTTTGCCCTTCATCGACGCCGGGTCGTCCGCCGTCTTCGCTGCTGTGTTCGCTGGCGGTGCGGCGTCGACGTCGGGGGCGGAGCAGGCGGCGCAGCAGGCGACGAGGGCGGCGGCGAGTGATCTCATGGGATCACTTCTAGCGTGGGACGCGATCGCCACGGTTCTCGAGGTGCGAGCCGGTCGCACGGTCGCCTGGCTGATGCCGTGGCGGCTTCGCGATCTGCACATCATCAGTGACCGGGCGGCGCGCGGTCTCTCGCAAACCGGTGATTTCACGCGACAATGAGCACATACACCTTGCGATTTTCGCTGTAGGGCGATGATGCCCGGAACAGATGTACCACCACCCAATGACGGATGCGACACCAGCGCTTTTTACCCATCGGGTGATCACGAGAAAACCGGCGCGCGCGCTCGGTCGGCAGGTGGATGCGCGAGGCCGCAACTTCGGCGCGTCGGATCCGAAAATCGTCGTAGGTAATCCATCTCCTCGAAATCGCAGGTGAAATTCGTGCACGGAAACGGGCGTGCGGCTCGTACATGTATGGGCGATGTGGGTCGCGCACCTGCCATGTGATGAACGCAGCGTCCAGTGTGAACCTTGTTCGCGATCGTGACGGCCCGTACTTCTGTTTTCATGAACAAGCAGAAGCTCACGTCTCGCTCGTTTTCTTGCTCGGTCCTGCTCGCCGCGCTCGCTTCGAGCAGCGTGGGCTTCAGCGGCTGCGTCGCCGACCTCGGCGTGGGCGAAGACGAAGCCGTCGACGTGGGCGGCGCAGGCGGCGAAGACAAAGCCATCGTCGGCGGCGCCAACACCACCATCGACCAGCAGCCCTGGCAGATCTCGCTGCAGTCGTTCGGCTCGCACTTCTGCGGCGGCTCGATCATCGCGCCCGGTTGGGTGCTGACGGCCCAGCACTGCGTCGACGGCGAGAACGCCGCCGACCTCACCATCGTCGCTGGCACCTCGAAGCTGTCGCGCCCCGGCGACGGACAGACGCGCAAGGTCGCGCAGATCGTTCGCTTTCCGGGCTACAGCTCGCCCGAGTTCGGCAAAGACGTCTCGCTGTTGAAGCTGCAGACGCCGCTGACGCTGAACGCCAACGTGCAAGCGATCCCGTTGGCCGTCGTCGACGACAACGCCACCGTCGCCGGCGCCGCCGCCACCGTCTCGGGCTGGGGCACGACCCGCTCGGGCGGCTCGCAGATGCCCGACCAGCTGAAGTCTGTGTCGGTGCCGCAGGTGAGCAACGCGACGGCCCAGCAGGCCTACAGCGAGACCATCACGGCCGACCAGCTCTCGGCGGGCACCGGCGGACGCGACTCGTGCCAGGGCGACTCGGGCGGTCCGTTGACGTCGGTGGGCACCCGCGGCCGCGTCTTGATCGGCGTCGTCTCGTGGGGCTACGGCTGCGGCGACGCCAACTACCCCGGCCTCTACGCCCGCGTCACCGCCTTCAACGCGTGGATCACGCAGCAGACTGGCATCGTGGTCGGCGGCGGCACGACGACGACGCCGACCCCGACGGATCCGACGGCCCCGGCGACGAACGCGACGCTGCTCGATCGCGACATCGCCGGCGCCAAGAGCTCGTTCCAGCACTTCGCCATCACCGTGCCCGCGGGCGTCGCATCTCTCGACGTCGTCTTGAGCGGCAACACCGGCGACGCCGACCTCTACGTGCGCCAGACCAACAAACCGACGGCGACGCTGTTCAACTGCCGCCCCTACACCGACGGCACCAACGAGGTCTGCACCATCGCCAACCCCGGCAGCGGCACCTGGTACGTCTCCGTCGCCGGCTACACCGCCTACTCCGGCGCCCACGTCTCCGCCGTCGTCCACTGATTTCGCGGATCTGTAAGGAACGGGGCGCGCGGGACACTCTCTCCCCGTGGCCCGCATTGCTGAACCTGCGCCCAGCGCCTTGCACCGTGTGCTGACCGAGCACGGCAAGGCGCTTCGCCGTTTGGCCGACGCGTGGACGCGCAGCGACGCCGACCGCGACGACCTGCTGCAAGACATCAACGTCGCGCTGCTCGAGGCCTTGCCGCGTTTTCGCGGTGAGTGTCCCGAGCGCGCGTTCGTTTGGCGGGTCGCGCACAACCGCTGTCAGCTGAGCGCCCGTCGACGGCGTCCGCTGGCCGAGCTGCCCGAGCACCTCGAGGCGCCGCAGCTGTCGGCGTCGACGTTGCTGCAGCGGCAACAGCGCGCCAGCGCCCTGCTCGACGCCGTCCGCGCCCTGCCCGACGACAAGCGCATCGTGGTGCTGCTCGGCCTCGAAGGGCTGAGCCACCAAGAGATTGGTGACGTCACAGGCGCCACCGCCAACGCCGTCGGCGTCAAGCTGCACCGCGCCCGCGAAGAATTGGCGGCGCAGCTGTCGATGACCACGCCGACGCCGACGACGACGACGACGAAACCGCAGCGGAGGACGGCATGAGCTCGCTCGATGATCTCGCGGCCGCGTGGAAAGACGACGACGACCGCGCCTACGACGTCGACGCCGCTGTCGGCGCTGCG
>JANNAY010000373.1:0-1720 GCA_031384945.1 Deltaproteobacteria bacterium | reverse complement strand
CGTCTCGAAGAGGTGCTGCAGAAGCACACCGACCCGGCCCCCGACGAGTGCCCGAACTGCCACGCCAAGAGCACCATGGGCAAAGAGCTCTCGCTGTCGGCGTTCCACCTGAAGGGCGGCGGTTGGTACAAAGATCTCTACGCGTCGTCGTCGCCCGCTGCGTCGTCGTCGCCTGATTCGTCGTCGTCGTCCTCGACCACGACGACCAAGACCGAGACGAAGGCAGAGACGAAGACGGAGACGAAGACAGAGACGAAGGCCGCGGCGCCTGCGTCTCCCGCGCCTGCAGCGTCGTCGTCGTCGTCATCGTCGTCGACCTGATCAGCGGCGCACCCAGCGGATGCGGTCGTTGGCGAACACGCGCGGCGTTCCCGGCGGCAGGTTGAGCGGGTCGGTGAGCGCGGGGTCAAAGGCCCAGAGGCGCTTCGGCGGCGAATACACACAATGCGTATCGGTGGGCGCGTAGAGGCTCGCGGCGTCGACGCGGCCGCCGCGCCAGTTCTCGTTGTTGGCGTTCGCGTTCTGCCCGAAGCCGGCGGTGAGAAAGCGGGCGTTGCCGCGCTCGCTGCGAAACAGGCTGACCATCGAGCCATTGATGACGTTGTAGGTCGCGCTGCTCAGCACCTCGATGAAGCGCGGAAAGTTGTTCACGCCGCCGGACGCATTGCCGTTCGCGCTCGACGTCGCCGCGCACGACGGCACGTCGCCCATCAGCAGCGAGGCGTTGATGCGAAAGGGCAGACCGGTGCGGATCGATTTGGGATCGGCGCCCGAGAACATCTCAGACGTCGCCGAGAACGCCGCCGGCCACGTCGCGGGCAGGTTCACCAGCGCGGTGCGGCTGAGGGTGCAGAGGTTCGGCGCAGCGCCGCTGGCAGCGTCGGCGCCGGGGGTCTCGTTGCTGTTCCACGGGCGCAGGCCGGCCGTCGACGGCACGGTGTGGTCGGCGCTGAAGCGGGCCTGCAGCGACACCGTCGTCTGCTCGAGCAGCGAGTTGCTGCCCGTCGAGAGCCCGCCGCGCTGCATGAAGCGGTCAGAGAAGCGGGCCGACGCGAGCGTGATGCTGTCGGCGACGAAGGCGAGCTTGCCCGGCACATCGCGCAGCGTGCTGTAGGTCGTGCCCGAGGCGTCGGTGAGGGTGCGTCCCGTCGTCGACGCCACCGGGTTGGTCGTCGCCACGTTGACGTCGCCGACGATGTAGAGGCGGTTGTCGGTCGCGAACGTGAGGCCCTGGGTGGGCACGGTCTGGGCGCGCACGATGCGCACCGCGTTCTCGGCGCCGAGGGGCGTGGCGCCGGCCTGGATGCAGGGCGCTTTGAACACGCCGCCGGCGGTGCGGGTGGCGCTGTCTGGGCGGGTCGACGGCACAGGCGCCGTGGTGAGCAGCGACGGCTCTTGGCAGTCGAAACCTGCGCCGATGCTCAAGAGCGTGGCGAGGTCGAGGATCGGGTTCTGCGGCAGCAGCGGCTGCGGCGTGAGCGAGCGAAACATCGCTGGCGCGTTGCGTCCCCAGAGGTTCTCGGGGAACCAACCGAGCTCGTCGGGGCGACGTCCCGGCGTGGTCGAGCGGTTCGGCGCCTGCGGGGTGAAGTCGGTGGTGCCGATGAGCAGGGGCACGCGCAGCCGGTTCGTCGTCGCATCGATGAAGCGGATGGGCTCGTTGTCCATGCTGTAGAAGTTGAGGAAGTTGCGCACATTGGGTGAGCGCGGGATCTTGGTG
>JANNAY010001397.1:0-8508 GCA_031384945.1 Deltaproteobacteria bacterium | reverse complement strand
AGCGCGCTCACCGGCGCGGCAGGGGAGCCCGTGGCAGCGGGGCCTGCGGCGGCAGCAGGAAGCGACAAGAGCAAGGCGAGAGCAAACATGCGCATGGAGGCACGTGTACAACATGATCGGCCGGGCGACACTCTGGGGTTGCTCTGCGCCGAGCCTCCGTCTTCTGGTCGACGAAGAACTGCAGCTGCACCTGTGGCCTCTTCGACGCACCGCGACATGCCCATCGGTTCGAATGCCGACGACGGCGCTGACGTCAGCTGACATTGCTCGACTGCACTCGACCCGCTCGCTTGACGCCCCGACCTCCGGCGCACGTAGATTGCGCGCGCCACTGAAGGAGCCCGTTTTGATCCGTTCCCTCGTCGTCGTCGCTGCTCTTCTCGCCTCGATCGTTGGTGCCGGTCCCGCCGCCGCCGCCGCCATCGACCTCACCGAAGAAGACTTTCGCCTCTACTGCGGCTACCTCGACGCGCTGCAGAAGCCCGACGTCGCCAAGCTCAGCGGCAAGGCGCAAGACGCCAAGATCGCCAAGCTCGCCAAGGTGAAGCCGCCGGTGCTCTCGACCGCCGTCGAGAAGGGCAAGAAGGTGGGCAGCACCTGCGACGAGATCCAAAAGACCGCCCAGGCCGACGCCAAGGCCGCGCTCGACAAAGCCCTGCCCGGCCGCGTGTACTTCTTCGAGCTCGACGCCTCTGACCCGAGCCACGTGCTGGCGTCGGTGGGCTGGCTCGGCATCGACAAGAAAAAGCTCGTCGAAGAAGGCTCACTCGTCGCCGTCACCATCGCCGGCGCGGCCCCCTTCACCAAGACGATCGCCCTGCGTGGCGCCGACCCGTCGGCGGCCGACCGCACCGCCGACAACGCCGGCTGGTTCGACGCCAAGATCACCGGCGCCAACGCCAAGCGCATCGAGCAGCCCAAAATCTGGGAATACGCCGCGACGCGCTACAAGCGCCTGTTCGACGGCGTCATCGAGCGCTGAGCCGTCGTCCGCGACCGGGCTCGCAGACACCCCATGACGGACGAGCGGTGAGCCAGTAAGCCGCAGGGCATGAAGACCCCCTCCGCCTCTTTCTCCGGCGACGAGATCGTCATTCTGTCGGCCAAGCGCACCGCGTTTGGCACCTTCGGCGGCGCGCTGAAGAACCACAGCGCCACCGACCTCGGCGTCATCGCGGCCCGCGCCGCCTTGCAAGCCGCCGGCGTCGCTCCCGTCGACGTCGACGCCGTCGTCTTCGGCAACGTCGCGCAGACGTCGGCCGACGCCATCTACCTCGCCCGCCACGTCGGCCTGCGCTGCGAGCTGCCGGCGTCGACGCCGGCGTTGACCGTCAACCGCCTCTGCGGCTCGGGCTTCGAGGCCATCGTGCTCGGCGCGCAGCAGCTGATGTTGGGCGAGGCCACCTGCGTGCTCGTCGGCGGCACCGAGTCGATGTCGCAGGCGCCGTTCGCGGTGCGCGACGCCCGCTTCGGCGTCACCCTCGGCAAAGCACCGGCGATGGAAGACACGTTGTGGTCGTCGCTGACCGACTCGTTCACCGGCATGCCGATGGCGATGACGGCCGAGAAGCTGGCCGAGCAGCACAAGATCTCGCAAGAAGACGTCGACAACTTCTCGATCCGCTCGCAGCGCTTGACCAAAGAAGCGCAAGACAACGGCGCCTTCAACGACGAAATCGTCCCCGTCGAGGTCAAAAAAGGCAAAGAGATGGTCTCGTTCGCAAAAGACGAGCACAACCGCCCCGAGACGACCCTCGAAGGATTGAAGAAGCTGCCCAAGGTCTTCAAAAAAGATGGCGTGATTCACGCCGGCGCCGCATCCGGCATCTGCGACGGCGCCGCCGCCCTGGTGATCACCACGGCGTCGATGGCCAAGAAGAAGGGTTGGAAGCCGATTGCCAAGCTGTCGGGTTGGGCCGTCGCGGGCTGCGATCCCACCGTCATGGGTATCGGACCGGTCCCGGCCATCCAGAAGATGATGAAGAAGGCCGATGTCGCCCTCGACAGCGTCGACTTGATCGAGATCAACGAAGCGTTCGCGCCGCAGGTGCTCGCCTGCGCGAAAGAGCTCGGCATCGACGCGACCTCACCCAACAGCAAGCTCAACGTCGACGGCGGCGCCATCGCCCTCGGCCACCCGCTCGGCGCTTCGGGCGCGCGCATCACCACGCACCTCGTGCACGCACTCGCGCGTCGCAAGAAGAAGACCGGCGTCGGCAGCGCCTGCATCGGCGGCGGCCAGGGCATCGCCGTCCTCGTCGAGAGCATCTGATGGCGACGAAGAAGCCCGAGCGGGCGGCGATGTCGACCCAGCGCATCTCGCTCGACGACCTCGAGAAGCTGAAGCAGCAGAGCCGCGTGCCCGGTCCGCTGCCGGGCCTGCCGCAGCTGATCGCGCTGCTCGGCACCGACCTCGACGATCCGCGCGTTGAAGATCTCGGACTGCGCGAGAAGCGCGTCGACGGCCGGCTGGTGGCGTCGTCAAAGGCCCTCGGCATCGAGGTCACGGCCGCCAACGACCGCACGATCACGAGCATCCTGCTGCACGGTCAGGGGCACGACAGCTTTCACGCCTGGCCCGGCGACCTCGGCGGCATCACGTTTTCGTCGACGCCAGCGCAGCTGAAGAAGCTGAAGGGCGCGCCGGCGCGGTCGTCGACGATCGCCGATCGCTGGGACGAGGCGGGTCACTCGCTGCACGTGCAGTACGGCGGCAGCGGCGTCGCCGTGGTCACGCTGACGCTTCCTGGCATTTGAACCGAGAACGAGGACGACGATGAATCCGCTGGCGCACAAAGACCCGAAGATCCGCGTGCTCAACAGCGGGCTCTTTCTCGGCATCCTGCACATCGCCCTCTTCTTCGTCGGCAACGAAAAGGCGACGCCGCTGCGGCTGCTCTTGAGCTTCACGGTAATGATGGCGCTGCTCGGCGCGTTCAACTACTGGCGCTCGCTGCGCGCCGCCCGCCTCAGCAAGAACTTTCCTGGAGCCGCGCCATGACGACGACGATTGCACCCACACCGGGCGTGAGCACCGAGCTCATCTACGATTGGAACGAGGTCAAGCGCCGCGGCAAGGTCTTCCCCAAGAAGGTCGAGCTTTGTGACGAGACGTTGCGCGACGGCATCCAGTCGCCGTCGGTGGTCGACCCGCCCATCGACGTGAAGCGCGAGCTCGTCACGCTGATGGACTCGATCGGCATCTACACCGCCGACATCGGCCTGCCCGGCGCCGGTCAGCGCGCCGTCGACGACGTCAAAGCGCTGGCCACGCACATCCGCGACAACAAGCTCACCATCAAGCCGAACTGCGCGGCGCGCACCGTCATCAAAGACATCGAGCCCATCGTCCGCATCAGAGACGACGTCGGCATCGACATCGCCGCCTACTGCTTTCTCGGTACGTCGCCGGTGCGCCTGCTCGCCGAAGACTGGGACATGGATCGTCTGATGAAGTCGGCCGACGAGGCGATTTCATTTGCTGTGAAGAACCAGCTCGACTGCGCGTTCGTCACCGAAGACACCACCCGCACGCCGCCGAAGACCCTCGATAAGCTGTTTCGCCATGTGATTTCTTTGGGCTGCCGTCGCCTGGTGCTTTGCGACACAGTGGGTCACGTCACCCCTGACGGTGTTCGCAACCTCATCGACTGGACGCGCGATCTCATCGCCGCCACCGGCGAAGACGTGAAGATCGATTGGCACGGCCACAACGACCGCGGGCTCGGGGTGCCCAACGCGCTCTTCGCTCTCGAGCACGGCGCTGACCGCGTGCACGGCACTGCCCTCGGCGTCGGCGAGCGCGTCGGCAACGCATCGCTCGACCAGATCATCGTCAACTTGAAGTTGATGGGCGCCTACGACCACGACGTCACCAACCTCGTCCAGTACTGCCGGCTTGTCGCTGATGCGACCAAGGTCGACATCCCGGTGAACTATCCCCTCGTCGGGCGCGACGCGTTTCGCACGGCGACGGGCGTGCACGCCGCCGCGGTCATCAAGGCTGAGAAGAAGAAAGACAAGTTCGGCGACGCCGACCTCGCCGACGTCATCTACTCGGGCGTGCCCGCGGGCTGGTTCGGCCGCGAGCAAGAGATCGAAGTCGGCCACATGAGCGGCCTCTCGAACGTGCGCTACTGGCTCGAGAAGCGCCGCGTCGTCGCCAGCGAAGAGCTGGTGCAGGCCATCTTTGCCAAGGCCAAGGGCAGCAACCGCACCCTGCGCGACGACGAGATCTGGGACCTCGTCAAGCGCGCCAACGCCTGAGCCACTCCGCGGGTGGCGTGCCTGCGCGACTGAACCGCTCCGCGGCTGGCGCAGGCCTCTGTGCCTGCGCGACTGAGCCGCTCCGCGGGTGGCGCAGGCCTCTGTGCCTGCGCGAGATCACAGCGCCGCGGCGTCCGTTCGACGACGATGGGCTCATGACCGCCGCACCGTCGAAAGCAAAGCAGCTGCTGCGCCGCATCGTCGTCACCGGCGCCATCGCCTTTTGCCTCGTCGCCTTGTTCTTCCTCGGCGGCGCCGCGGCGAACCGCGCGCAGTACGACGGGTGCCGCCGCGTCATCGCCTACCGTGACGACGTGCCCGTCTGGCAAGAGCTCGGCTCGTGGCTCTACGCCCTGCCCTTCTTCGCCGCCGGCTACGACGACGTCGTCGCCGTCACCGGCAACGGCAGCGACGCCCACGACGAATTCGTCGCCGCCCTCGACGCCGCCACCGACGCAGGCTGCGAAGTCGACGTCTGGCTCATGGTGCTCGGCGGCGATCACTCGTCGTGGCTCAGAGACGCGCAGAAGCAGCCGCACGTCGGCCTGCTCTACGTCACGGGCGGCGGCAGCCTGCTCTTCGCTGACAGGTTCGTCGCCGCTGGCGCCGACGTCGTCGTCGGCCACAAAGGCGACAACGTCGCGCCCGTCTTCTTCACCTTCTTCTTGCCCGGCGTCGTCAGGGGCGTCGACCTCGACGAGAACGTCGCCGCCGCCAACGCCAAGACGCAGTGGTTGCTTGAGGCCGTCGGCGTGCCGCAGTGGTTGCGCGACAACACAGTTGGCATCGTTCGGCGCCGGTGAACCTCAGCCGCCGCCCATGCTGATGGAGACGGCACCGTCTGCGCAGCCGAGGGTGACAGCGGCGCCGCCTTTGGCAGCGACGAGGTCGCCGTCGTGGGCCAGGCACGACGACGTCTTTCCACCGACGGTGCAGGTAAAGGCGCGCGCGCCGTGCTCGCAGGCGCCGAGCGAGCAGCCGGCAGCGACGCCGAAAGAGACGCTGCAGGCTTCGACGTCGGGCGGCAGGCAGATGAGCTCATTGCTGTTGAGCGTGACGCTGCCGTCGGCGGTCACGACGCCACGGACCGCCTTGCCGACCAACGCGCGTGGGCCGCTGCAGAACACCGGCTGCGGCTTCTTCATCTCAGCGATCATCTCGTCAGGCGAGGCACCCGACGTCGTCGCCATCGACTTCAGCTGATCGCTGAGCACGACGTCCGTCGCGCGGCTCTCGCTCCACAGCTCACAGCGATCGCCCTTCGGACCGAGCACGATCCACTCGGTCCGTGCCGTCGTCTTTGAGCCGCCCATCGACGCCGTGGCCGTGTGGTTGAACGCGACGGCCTCGCAGGCGTCGACGGCCGCGAAGAAGCAAGCGGTGTCGGTGCCGCAGTCTTTCGCTGGCCTCGGCGGCGCGTTCGGCGACGTCGGTGTCGGCGCTGTCGTCGGCGCTGTCGTCGGTGTCGGCGCTGTCGTCGTTGCCGTCGTTGCCGTCGTTGCCGTCGTTGCCGTTGTTGCCGTCGTCGCATCCGGCGGCGTCGGCTCGTTCTTCTTGCCGCCGCAAGCGAAGCAGGTGACCGCAAGAAGAAGGCAGCAAAGTTGCTTCATCGACGAAGGCAAGCGCGACGCCGCAGAAGAAGCAAGCAGCGGTCAGGCAAGAACGACATCTTTGAACTTCTCGCGCAGCTGACGCTTGAGAATCTTGCCCGTCGGACCAATCGGCAGCGCGTCGACGAATTCGACGGCGTCGGGCACCTGCCACTTCACGAGCTTGGTGTGCAGAAAGTCCTGGATGGTCTGCACGCTCGGGTCTTTGCCGGGCGCCTTGACGACGACGAGCAGCGGGCGCTCGCCCCACTTCGTGCTCGGCACGCCGATGCAGGCAGCGGCGGCCAGCTCGCCTTGCGAGAGCGCGGCGTTCTCGACCTCGATCGAGCTGACCCACTCGCCGCCGGACTTGATGAGGTCTTTTGTACGATCGGTGATCTGCATGTAGCTGTCTTTGTCGATGGTGACGATGTCGCCGGTGGCGAACCAACCGCCATGATGAGCGGCAGACTTGTCGACATTGAAGTATCCGCTCGCCACCCAGGGGCCGCGCACCTCCAACTCACCTGCGCTCTTGCCGTCGTGGGGCAACACCTTGCCATGTTCGTCGACGATGCGCAGATCGATGCCGAAGATCGGGCGGCCCTGCTTGAGCTTGATGGGCAGCGTTTCTTTGTAGGGCAAAGCCGCGTGCTTCGGCAGCATCACATTTGACGTACCGAGGGGCGACGTCTCGGTCATGCCCCACGCATGAAGAACGCGGGCGCCGTGCTCTTGTTCAAACGCCTCGATCATCGAGCCGGGGCAGGCGCTACCGCCGATGACGACCTTCTTCACGGTGGTGAGCTTCTTGTTCTCGCTCTTCAGGTGTCCGAGCAGGTTCGACCACACCGTCGGCACGCCGAGCAGGTTCGAGACCTTCTCGCTCTCGATCAGCTCCAACAGGCTTTTCCCGTCGAGGCCCGGCCCCGGCAGCACCAACTTCGCGCCGCACATCGCCGCGGCGTACGGCACGCCCCAGGCGTTGACGTGAAACATCGGCACAACGGGCAGCACGACGTCGGTGCCCGACAGCGCGAGCGCGTCGGCCATGCAGATGGCGTAGCTGTGAAGCACCGTCGAGCGGTGCGAGTAGAGAACGCCCTTCGGGTTGCCCGCCGTACCCGACGTGTAACAGAGCGACGACGCGGTCTTCTCGTCGAGGTCGGGCCACGCGAACACGTCTGACTCGTCTTTGATCAGCGCTTCGTACTCGTCGTTGAGGGGTGTGCGCATGGCGATGCGCGACGCGAGCAGCTCAGCGGCCTTGGCGAAGGTGACGTCGTAGAAGAGGGCGACGTCTTTGGCGTCGTCGACGATGAAGCACACCTGATCGGGCGCGAGCCTTGGGTTGAGCGTGTGCAGCACGGCGCCCATGCCGCTGACGGCGAAGTAGAGCTCGAGGTGGCGGTGGTTGTTCCACGCGATGGTGGCGACGCGGTCGCCGGCCTTGATGCCCTTCTTGGTCAGCGCGTTCGCCAGCTTCTTCGCCCGCCGCGCGACCTCGCCCCACGTCGACCGCACGACGACGCCGTCGGTGCCCCGCGTGACGATCTCGACGTCGCCATAGAACTTCGCGGCGTGCTCGATCATCGTCGAGATCAACAGGGGCTGGTCCATCATCAGGCCGTGCATGTGTTCCTCCGGTGAAGGTCGCCGCATGGTGCACCGGCGACGTGGCCGACGTCGACAGCGACCACGGCGGCGGCGTAGACAGCGGCATGCCTGTCTTTCCGTGCAGCGGCCCTGGCTGTGAGCGACTCATCTCGGTGTCAGCGATCCCCGGTGGCAACCCGACGGCGCTGGCCGAGCCCGAGAAGTGGGCCATCGTGCACCGGCGCTGCGGCGGCTGCTCCAAGCGCTACTGCGACCGCTGCGTGGCGAAAGACGCGACGCTGTCGGTGGGCAAGTGCCTCAACTGCGGCAGCGCACTCGAAGCGCCTCCTGGCGACGAAGCGATGAAGATGATGATGGGCGGCGCGCCCGCGACAGGTGCGGTGGCGTCGACGACGATCACGCCGCCTTCGTCCGCGCCAAACACGAAGAAGCCGTGGTGGAAATTTTGGTGAGGCACGTGTCGTGAGAGTCCCCATGACCGCGTTGCAGCCGGCGACGCTGCGCGCCCTCGTCGAAGAATTCATCACCCGCGAAGGCACCGACTACGGCGACGAACAGTTCTCGCTCGAGCAAAAGGTCGAAGCGGTGATGAACCAGCTCAAGCGCGGCACAGCGGCCATCGAGTACGACGACGAATCGCAGAGCTGCACGCTCATCGCCGTCCGCTGAAAGAAAGAGGCGCCACTGTGGGCGCCTCTTTCGTCGTCGGGACGGGCCGGCGGCCCATCCCACGGCGCATCCCACACCCTCAGCAGGCGCGGGCCATCATGATGGCGATGTCGGCGGCGCGCTGCGTGAAGCCCCACTCGTTGTCGTACCAGCTGAGGACCTTGGCGAACTTGCCGTTCAGCACGGAGGTCGATGGGCCGTCGATGTACGAGGACTCGAGGGTTTGCATGAAATCCATCGAGACGAGCTCTTCATCCGTATAGCCCATCACGCCCTTGAACTGACCTTCAGCAGCAGCTTTGAGCTTCGCGTTGATCTCTTCGGGGGTGGTGGCTTTGCTGAGCATGACCGTCAGGTCGATGATCGA
>JANNAY010001372.1:0-2338 GCA_031384945.1 Deltaproteobacteria bacterium | reverse complement strand
CGGTCTGGTCGTAGGTGCCGGCGTCGTCGACGACGAGCCTCTCGGTGACGCTCTCGGCCACCGCGCGGTAGGTCGACTCGGGCAGGTCGGCGAGCACGCCCGAGACCTCGACGTTGAAGCCGCCGCACAGGTTCGAGCGCTGCTCGTAGACGTTTTCTTCGGCGTTGAACGTGCGGTGCACAAGACGGTAGTTCGTGCCACCGCCGGCGAAATCACCGATCGGCGTTTTCACGAGTGTGGTGTTGACGACCTTGAGGCCGAAGGTGCCTTCGGCGGCGCCGCGTTCGATGGGTTCGGCAGCGACGCCGATGTCGCTGTCGAAGACCGGCTCGGGACCACAGCCGCCCAGGAGCCCGAGCGACAGCCCGAGCGAGAGGCCAGCGACGACGGAGAAGGCCGTGATGACGCGCATGAGCGAGAGGCTGCCGCGCCCGACCGTCGCGCGCTACAGGGTCGACCGATGAGCGCCCGCACCGCCATCACCGACGCCCGCTTCCGCACGTCGACGTCGTCACAAGGGGGCGTCTCGCTGCACGTCGTCGAGGGCGGCCCCGACGGCCTGGGCGCCGACGCCAAAGCCCGCGTCGTCTTGCTGCATGGATTTCCCGAGCACTGGGCCACCTGGCGCGCGCTGATGCACGACCTCGTCGACGACAACTTCGCCGTCGCCGCCCCTGACCTGCGCGGCTACGGCGGCAGCGACAAACCCGTTGGCAGAGGCGACTACAACGTCGACGCCTTGCTCGACGACGTCGAAGCCGTCATCCGCATGGGCGGCCGCGACCGCGCCCACGTCGTCGCCCACGACTGGGGCGGCGTCATCGGCTGGTGGTTGGCCCACAAGCGCCCGCACCTCGTCGACAAGCTCGTCATCGTGAACTCTCCGCACCCGCTGCTGTTCTTGCAGAAGCTGACGACGCCGCTGCAGGTCGTGAAGTCGAGCTACATGGGCCTGTTCGCGTCGCCGCTCGCGCCGGTGCTGCTGGGCGCTGGCGACTTCGCCCTCGTGCGCGCGATGTTGAAGGCGACGGCGCGGCCGAAGGCCTACGCCGACGACGACGTCGAAGGCTGCGTCGACGCCCTGCGCGGCGGCGGCCTCGACCGCGCGCTGCGCTACTACCGCGCGATGATCAAGGGGGCGAAGGCGATGACGTCGTCGTCGTCGCCTTCGCGCGAGAAGATCGCGGCGCCGACGTTGATCGTGTGGGGCAGAGATGACCCCGTGCTCGGCCTCGACCTCACAGATGGCATCGACCGCTACGTCGACGACGTCCGCGTTGTCGCCGTCGACCGCTGCTCGCACTGGGTGCAGCACGACGCTCCGGCCGAGCTGTCGCGCGCGGTGCTTGATCACTTCGGGCGCTGAGCGCCCTCGTAGAGTCCGTGGACCGGGTTCTCTCACCGCCAAATGCGTGACGTCTAGTTCTCACCATACGGTATGCCAACATATTGAATCTGCAGCGATTTCCGACTTTTGGGCCAAGTTGAGTCCTCCGGGGCGGGAAGAGTGAACCCCTGGAGTCGCCATGTGCTTGCCCGTCACCCACCGCCCCACTGTTGAGCTGCTCAGCCTCGACCAGCTCGGCATGTTGGCGCTGCACCCGCGGGCCAGCGCCGAGGTGAAAGAGACCTTTGCGCGCGTGCTGACGACGTGGGTCAACGATCGCGTGCGGCGGCTCATCGGCCGTTGGGCCCAGCCGTGCGAGCTCGAAGACGTCGCCAGCGACTTCATCGTCCGCTGCTACACGCGCCACCTGCCGGCGTGGAGCGACATCCGCTGCGCCCTCTCGAGCTATCTCTACACGCGGCTGCGCTGCGAGATCATCGACCACCAACGCAACGTGTGCCGCCGTGTCGGCCGCTACCTCGACATCGTCGACGTCGAAGTCGCCGTCGAAGCCCGCGACCTCGAGCAAGACGCCAAAGACCGCGAACGCGAAGCGCGCCTCGACCTGCTCGACCAGCTCGTCGACCGCCTGCCCCGCCGTCGTCGCATGGTCATCAAGCGCAGCATGAGCGGCGAGACGCTCCACTCGATCGGACGCGCCAAGAAGGTCTCGCACTCGACGTTGTCGCGCGAGCGCGCCCTGGGCCTCGCCACCCTGCAGGCGGCCGTGCAGGCGCAGGTGCAGCAGGCGGCGTGACTTCGAGGCCCCCTCCCCTGCTCGCGCCGCAGAGCCCCCAGTACCCCCGCTGCGCGCCCAGGATTGGTCACATCTCGCGCTTCTCGACGACAAGCAGAAGGCGATCGAGCTGCGAGCATCGTCGCTCCCCGCCCCCCTCGCCCAGGCTCGGACCCCAAAGTTTTGGGGTAGAAGTCGCGGTTCCATGATGCATT
>JANNAY010001360.1:0-7546 GCA_031384945.1 Deltaproteobacteria bacterium | reverse complement strand
TGCTTGTTGGCAGCAAAGGCGGCGCCGAAGTCGCGCAGCTTCACGCCTTGTGCTTCGGCGCTGGTGAGGCCGGCGGTGCCGGTGACGTTGGGGTCGTCAAAGGCGCCGGCGACGACGACGTCGACGCGGCCGGCGCCGACGGTGGCGTTGTCGCCGAGGCCCGGCAGCAAGCTCTGCACATCGCGAAACGTCGCGTGTACGGCGAGATCGAGGCGTTTGGCTTCGACGAAGACGCGGCCAGAGGCGTTGGCGTCGACGAGGGAGCCGCCGACGACGGCGTCGACGAACAAGGCGTCTTTGCCTTTGGTGGCGCCCTTGACGTTGGCCTTGAGCGAGACCGTGCCCTGCGGCGCGGGCTCGAGCTTCAAGGGGGCAGCGACGCGGGCCACGGCGATGGCGTCGCTGTCGACGTCAAAGACGACGTCGCCCGAGTCGATGCCGTAGCGGCCGTGGCCTCTGACGCGGGCATCGCCGAGGGCAGCGACGATGGAGTCGACGACGACGCTGGCGGTGTCGGCGTTGACGACGAAGGATCCGCCGTCGACGCGGATGTCGGAGGCTGTGAAGACGCCGAACTCGCCGTTGGCGCTGACGCGGGGGGCATCGAGGGATCCGCCGACGACGACGCTGGCGTCGACGGGCGGCGTGGCGAAGGGCAGCGTGACGCCCTTGATGTGCAGGTCGGCCGGCGCCTTCACGGTCGCCTTCACCTCGAGAGACTTGTCGCCATCGAGGCGGACGCTGCCGGCGGCGCCGACGCCAACGCCGGCGAAGACCGCGGTGACGCCAGCGACGCCGACGCGGTTGTCGACGAGGTCGATGACGGCGACGCGCACCTTGCCGATCGGCAGCTCGATGTCGTTGCTCTTCACCACGCCGCGCGCAGCGCCCAGCCCCCGCACCTTGACCACGCGCGCCGCGCTCTCGAGATCGACGTCGGCGCTCAGCTGCAGGTCGACGCCCTCGACGTGGGCAGTGACGCCGTTGCCATCGTCGAAGTCGACGACGGCGCCCTTGACGACGACGTCGTCGACGACAGCGCGGCCTTTGGCGGCCTTGCCGTCGTCTGCCGCCGCGGCCTTCGGTGCGCGCAGCGCGACGGCCTCGAGCAGGTTGAGCGTGTCGCCGCGCTGCTTGAGCGTGAGGCGCGGTCCGTCGAGCCGCAGCGACGAGATGTGCAGCTCGCGGTTCACCAGCGCCTGCAGCTCGACGACGAGCTCGAGCCGATCGAGGCGCGCGACCGCCCCGCCTTGCGGGTCGCGCAGCACCACGTTCTGCAGAATCACCGTGTGCGGCAGCGCGATGTCGACGACGCCGACGTCGAGGTGTCCGCGGATGGTCTTGTTGATGATCTCAACGACCTTGGTGCCGATGGTGCTCTTGCCGCCCTGCTTGTCGGCGATGGGCAGCGCCGCCTCTTGCGCCTCGCCCGCCGCGGCGACGACGAGCAGCAGCACCGAGGCGGCGAGGCGGACGGGCGCCCTGAAAGAGGTGTGGATCACGACGCAGAGCGGGTAGCGACGGTGGGCGCGCCGAGCAGCAGAAAGCTCGCAGACCGATCGGGTCGCGAGGTGCAGAGCGACCCCGGCCGCGTGCTACGGTGACGTCGTGCGCGCCTCCGCCTTTCGCTCTTCGTCCTTCCACTTCGTCGTCGCCGCCATCGTCGCCACCTGCGGCAGCGTCGCCCGCGCCGGCGACGGCCTGTTGGTGGTGTCACTGGGCGTGCCCGTCGACAGCACCTCGTCGCGGGCCGCCGTGCAGGTCGCCGCCGCCGCCCGCGACGCCGTCGCCGGCCAAAGCGACCTCACCGTCGTCGACGTCGAAGCCTTGCTCGACGCCACCGACTTTCCGCCGGCGGTGGCGAAGATCACCGAGGCCAAGCGGCTGAAAGACAAGGCCGACACCGGACTGTCGATGGTCGACCTGCCCGTGGCCGCCGACGCCTACGCCGACGCCCTCGTCGCCTTTGAACAAGGCGCCGCCGCCCTCACCGACATCAACGACGTCGTCGACACCTTCGAAAAGCAGGCGACGACCTTTGTGCTGCAGGGCGAGACGGCCGCTGCCAAACAATCCTTCGAGCGTGTGCTCGCCCTCGACCCCGGCTTTCGCCTCGCGGCCGACGCGCCGCCACGGGCCAAGAAGATCTTCGACGAGGTCGTCAAAGGGTGGCGCACGCCGCCGATGGGCAAGCTGACGGTCTTCGCCACCACCGGCGCCGCAGAGGTCTGGATCGAGGGCGTGCGCCGCGAAGGCGCCTCGCCGATGACGGTCGACGTGCCGGCCGGCCGACATTTGATCCGCGTCTACCGCGAGGGCTACCGGGCTTGGGGCGGCGCCGTCGACGTCAAAAAGGGCAGCGAGGCCACCGCGCAGGCGGCGCTCAAGCCCACCGCCGGCTTCGCCAAGCTCGACGACCTGCTGGGCCGCGTGGCGCGCAACCCCGACAACGCGCAGAACGTCAGCGACGTCGCCCGCTTCTTGAAGGTCGACCGCGTGTTGATCACCGTCGTCGAGACGCAGGGTCCTGTGGCCAACATCTCGGGCTTCTGGGTCAACGGCGTCGCCGGCAGCGTCGAGCGCAAGGGGCAGAAGTCGATCAGCGTCGAGGGTGACTTCTTTCAGCGCGACACCACGACGTTCATCCGCCAGCGCTTTCTCGAAGGCGGCAACGTCGGCAGCGTCGACGACGGCGGCGGCACAAAGATCGACGACAAGGTTCCTCCTGATCGCCGCGGTCCGTCGCGCTTGCCCGGCGACGCCGAGAAGGTCGAGACCCCCGGCATGGTCATCGGCGGTTGGGTGCTGGTGTCGACGTCGGTCGTGCCGCTGGCCACGGGCATCGTGCTCGGCGTGCTGACGCTCAACCAGAACGAGGCGTTTCACTCGCGCCAGCAGGTCGCCACCGACCTCGACGAGGTGAAGAGCAGCTGGCTCTTCACCTCGATCGGCGCCGATGTCTCCTACGTCGTCGCCGCCGGCATGATCGGCTCGGGCGCCCTTTTGTTGGTCAATGGATACGCCGAGCAATCCGCGTTGGAAGATGTGATGGAGCCAGGCAAATGATCCGCGGTTTCGTGTTGCTACTGGCCGCCGTCTCGACGGGCTGCACGGCGCTCTACCTGTTTAATTCTGACGAAGAAAACCTGCCGTGTGGCCCCGCCAATGTGAATGGCACGCCGCGCTGCAAAGACACCTTTGTCTGCATCGAGGCCGCCGACGGCATCGAGCGCTGCGTCAAAGCCGGCTTCAAAGAAGCAGGCGAAGCCTGCCTCGACAGCGGCGAATGCAAAGACGGCGGCATCTGCGCCGACATCTACAGCGAGCGGTGCGACGGCGACGTCGTCTTGCCCGAGCACGAGCTCGACTGCGCGCTGCGCGACCAGAGCGACAAGGGCCTGCGCTGCCGCGCCCCCTGCAACGACAGCCTGTTGTGCGGCGCCGACCAGCGTTGCTTCGACGTCGAGGGCGTCGGCTTGTTTTGCCAGAAGGGCACCTGCGCCACCGACAACGACTGCGTCGCCGGCCCGAACCAGGGCATCTGCATCCAAGAAGGATTGAACGGCGGCCGCAGCGGCCTCTGCCGCAAAGTCTGCGATCCCCTTGGCTGCAACGGCGGCGGGCAATGCCCCTGCGCCGCTGACGAGAACTGCGCCACACCCCCCGACGAAAACGCCGCCTCGGCCCGCGCCGTCTGCCTGCCCGCCGGCGTCATCGGCGTCGGCTTGACCTGCGACTCCGGCAACTTCTGCGTCGACGGCGCCACCTGCGTCGAGCTCGGCGTCTTGCAGTGCTTGCAGTGGTGCCGCGTCGGCGGCGGCGGCGCTCCAGCCTGCAACGCCGGCACCTGCGGCGGCGTCGACCCGGCAGGCGACCCGCAGCTCGGTGTCTGCCAGTAGCACCGCGTCACGCGCCGAGGCGTTTGCGTTGGTCGGCCGCGATCTTGCGCAGGCGCGCGGCGAGGGCGCTGTCGGCGTCGTCGAGGCGGGCGGCGGCTTTGTCGGCGCAGGCGGCGAATTCCACTTCGGCGAGGTCGCCGATGAAGGCTTCGACGCGGTCGACGAGGTCGACGAGGGCGCTGACGTCAGAGGCGCCGCTGTTGGCGTAGATGGCGGCGAGCAGGGGCCACAGTGAAAAGCCGCGCAGCGCGGTGGACTCGACCAAGGCCATCGCCTCTTTCGCCAGCGCGCGCGCCTCTTGGTCATCGCCCTTGTCGACGAGGGTGACGACGAGGTTGCTGATGACGATGGCGAGGTTGGCGTCGGCGATGGCGCGCATCGACAAGAGCGCGCGGCGGTAGCGGGTCTCGGCTTCGTCGAGGCGTCCGCTGTGGCGGGCGAGGTCGGCGAGGGCGTTCTCGATCTGGTTGCGGTCGCGCGGCGTGGCATCCGGCGAGGCCTCGGCGGCGAGAAAGCCCTTGAGGGCGCCGTCGTTGTCACCCTTGGCCATGCGCACCCACGCCGCCGACCACACGCAGTGCACGCGCAGCGCCGCATCTGACGTCATCGCGCCCAACGTCACGTAGGCGTCTTCGGCCTCGTCGAGGGCGCCACGGTAGTAGTGGGCGTCGGCGCAGCGAAAGCGGGCGTGCTCGCAGAGCGCCGGCGTCGACGACAACGCCTGCGCCGCCTGCTCAAACGCCGGCAGCGCCTGCGCCGCCTTGCCGTCAAAGATGTCGGCGATGGCGACGACGAATTCGGCGAGGTCGTTGCCGCGGTGGCGGTCGAGCACGGCGCGGGCGCGGTCGCCTTTGCGTTCGAGGACGTCGATCCAGGCGGCGTAGACATCGCCATCGTCGTCGTCGCCGAGGGCGGCGCGGGCGTCGTCGAGCACGTAGCGGGCGGCGGTCTCGTCGCCGGCGATCAACGCGCGCTGCAGCGACGCGCGCCACGCGTCGCGGGCGAGGGCCGGTTGCCCGGCGGCCATGAAGTGGCGGGCGACGCGCGAGCTGCCGCGGTCGACGGCGTGAAGGGCGTCGAGGGTGTCGGCGCAGGCGCGGTGGTGCGCGGCGCGGCGAAAGTGGCGATCGGCGTGGTCGAGCACCGCTTGCTTGAAGCCCGCGTGCAGAAAGCGAACGCGCGCCGGCACCGACGACGGCGACCAGCGCACGAGGCCGAGCTCGTCGACGTTCTGCAACAATTGCGACAGCTGCTCGGCTGACACCCCTGGCAGCGACGCGCGCCACTCGGCCTCGTTGACGACGAGCCCGTTGAGGCACCACGCAGCGGCGCGCTCGAGGGCGATGACCTCTGACGATGTCAGCGGCTGCAGCGCTGCTTGTACGCGCAAGGCGCAGTAGTCGGCGAGGCCAGCGTCGTCGCCGTCGTTCGAGGCGCCGACGACGTCGAGGACGCCGCCTTGGTCGACAAAGACGCCGCGGCGGCGGCCGTCGCGCAAGATGTCGGTGGTGGCGGCGCTGTCGCCTTTGCCAAAGGCGTTGACGAGCGCGGCGGCGGCCTCGGTCATGGGCAGCGCCTCGCGCAGGCGCCGGGCGAGGTGCTCTTTCGACGTCGGCGCCACTTCGAGCTCGATGGCGTAGCGAAACAGGCGCAGGCGATCGCTGGTGGTGCCGCGCACCGCGCGCTGCGCCGCCGCGGTCGCGTCTTCGCCCAGACCGACGACGACGGGCAGCGTGCGCGCCGCCAACAAGTCAGCGGCGATCTCGAGCGAGCGGGCGTCGGCGGCGGCGTCGTCGACGAAGACCACGACGCGCTGCTGCCGCTGCAGCGCTTCGAGGGTGCTGCGCAGCGCGCGGCGCCGATCGTTCTCGCTGACCGATGGGTGCAACGCCAACGACAGCGCCTGCGTCGCTCGCTCGTCGAGGGCGAAGCCCATCGCCGCCAACCGCTCGCGCAGGTCGACGACCGAGCTGCCGGCGGCGAGGCCGAGAAAGTCTTCGAGGGCGTGCCGCACCGGCGCCGGATCGTCGCCGGGGATGGTCAGCGTCCAGGCGCGTCCTTCTTCGTGCAGCGCGACGCGCGCGGCGGCGAGGACGCGGCCGACAGAGGCTTCGTCTCTGCCGTGCACGACGACGGAGACGCCAGCGCCAGGCCGCTTTCCAACACGCGGGCCGTCGTTGTCGACGGGGGCGACGCGGTCGACGAGGTCGGCGGTGACGTCGTCGTTGATCAGCGGATCGAGCCGATGACCCCACGCATGCTCGAGCAGCGAGAGCGATCCGGCGACCACGGTGAAGCCGGTGCCCGGCCGCACCAACGTCGGACCCGAGCCAACAACCACGAGCGTGTTCTCGACGCCGGTCTTGTCTTGCCCGCCCATGGCCTCGATCTCGGTCAGCGCCGACGGCGACGACAAGAGCGCGCTGGCGACGACCGCGGCGAGGTCGACGCCGTCGCTGTGCCGCTCTCCAACACGCGGGCCGTCGAGGTCGGCGAGGGCGCGGCGCGCCGCGGCCGCAGTCGGAAAGCGATCGCCCGCCGCCCGCGACAACAGCTTGTTCAACCACGCGTTCTGCGCCGCCGACAGCAGCGGCGTCGTCGGCGCCTGCTTCGAATCTTGCGCGAGCAGGATGTCGATCAGGCGTCCGTCGAAGGGCACGCGCCCGGTGACGAGGCGAAAGACCATGACGCCAACGGCGTAGAGGTCTGTCCACGGACCAAACAAATGTGGCTGCGCCAGCAGCTGCTCGGGCGCCATGTATTGCGGCGTGCCCTCGACGACCGACTCACCGGCGACGCCGCGCGTCCACGAGCGGGCGATGCCGAAGTCGGTGAGCTTCACCATCAAGCGCGGCTGCTTGAACACCACGACGTTGGCGGGCTTGACGTCGCAGTGCAGCACGCCGTGCGCGTGGGCATGCGCCAGCCCGCGCAGCACCGCATCAGCGACGACGCGCACCTGCGACCACGGCAGCGCGACGACGGCCTCGAGGCTGCCGACGTCGGCAAACTCGAGGGCCATCCACGGCGAGCCGGCGACGTGCTCAGCGACGTCGTTGACGAGGGCGCCGGTGTCGACGACCGAGATGATGTTCTCGTGGCGCAGCCGCGCCATCGCCTGCACCTCGCGCAGCACCAGGGCAGCCCCGCGGCCCATGTAGATACAGGGCTGCAAGATCTTGATGGCGCGCACTCGCCCCTCGACGTCGCTGGCGCGCCAGACGGTGGCGGTGCCGCCGGTGCCCAGGCGCTCGTGCAGCTCGTAACCGGCGACCTTCAAACTCATCCCGCCGCCCGCCGTGAGCCCCGCAGGTAGAGGCCGTTGCCATCACTTCGATAACCCAAGAACTGAAGAACCGGCACCAGCGCCCGGTGCGAGCAGCCGAGCTTCTCGCAGGCCACCGCCGGTGACGAGAACGGCGGCGTGAAGCTGCGCAAGAGCGTGCCGACGTCGTCGACGAGGTCGGCTCTGAAGGCGCGCACGCTGGCCACGACGACCTCTTTGCCGTCGGTTTCGGTCACTTCTTCGACATCGAAAACGTGAAAACCACAGGCGGTGACGAAGCCCCGCGGGCGATCGCCGAGCAAGAACGACGACGCCCCCGACGGCGGCGGCGCGGGCGGCGCGCCGTCGGGCTGGTGCCACA
>JANNAY010001133.1:0-2610 GCA_031384945.1 Deltaproteobacteria bacterium | reverse complement strand
GCCGTCGCTGTCGGCGTCGCAGGCGCTGGACGACACGTCGGGCACGCAGACTTCGTTGTCGTTGGGGTCAAGGCCGTCGATGACGCCGTCGTCGTCGGTGTCGGCGTCGTCGGGGTCGCTGGCTTGATTGTCTTCGTCGAGGTCGCTGACGCCGTCGTCGTCGCGGTCGATGGCAAAGGCGTCACCGTCGACGTGGGCGATGGCGAAGAGGCCGCGGCCCGAGGCGCCGGTGAACAAGACCGGGGCGTCACCGTCGAGGGTGACGAAGACCTCGTTGGTGCGGCCGTCGGCTTCGACGAAGCGCACGACGTCAGCCGCGTCGCGAAACGCCGAGAACGACAGGTTGCTGGTCGAGAAGCTGCGGTCGCTCAGGCGCGTCTGCACGAGCGTCGCGGTGCCCAAGGCTGGGGTGAAGCGCGCGGCGAATTGCGGGGCGCCCTGGTCTTGTGTGACGACGTCACCAAGGGCCACGCCGACGCCGCCGGTCAGCCCGATGCGCAAGCCAGTGTCGGTGAGATCAGCGGCGGTGAGCGGACCGTTGAAGTCGGTGAGCAGCGGCAGCGCGAGCACCGCGCGCGGGTCGTGCTCGTTGAGCGCGATGTACAAGATGCCGTTGTCGACGTCGACGGCGAGGGCGTGGCCGTCGGCGAGGCCGATGGAGCCGCTGTTGCCGAGGGCTGTGCCGGGCAGGGGCACGGTCTGCAAGAGCACGCCATAGTCGTCGTCGTCGAGGCCGACGATCAACAGCTGCTCGCGCGTCAGGCGGTAGAGCTTGCGGCCGGTGGCGTCGACGGCGATGGCGCCACCGGCGATCAGCAGATCGACGTCGAGCGCAGGAAGGCGCGCCAGGGTGGCCGCGTCATGGGCTTCGACGACGGATGACGCGTCGATGCCGACGTAGACGACGCCGCCGACGACGTCGACAGCGACGCCGCTGGCGTTGTCTGAGCTGCAGGCGATCTGCGGTCCCCCGGTCGGATCGCGCGGATCGAACGCGAGCAGCTCAGCGCCCGACGCGAGAAAGAGCGTGCTGCCGACGTCGACGCTGCGGCCGGCGATGGCGTCGATGATGCAGTCGTTGTCGTTGTCGGCGAGCGAGCAGCCCGTCTGCGTCAGATCAGGATCGCAGCGGTTGCGCGGATCGCTCTCGCCAGCATCGACCACGCCGTTTTTGTTCGCGTCTTCGACACCATCGGCGCGTCCGTCGTCGTCACTGTCGGCGTCGTCGGCGTCGACCACGCCGTCGCCGTCGGCGTCGTTGCAGGCGAGGGCGCTCTCGATCTCGAGGGCGGTGGGCACGCCGTCGCCGTCGCCATCGAGGGCGCCGGCGAGGGCGATGACGTCGGGCGGCACCTGCGCGAGGTCGGCGTTGCCAGCGTTGAAGGCGGCAAAGAGGTTGGTGGCGAGGTTCGTGCGCGCGCCGCTGCACAGGTCGATGCGGTCGACGTCTTCGGTGCCGTTGGCGTCGACGACGACGGCGACGCCGACCTCGAGGGCGTCGAAGGCGAGGCCGAGGGGCGCGCCGCTGCCGTTGTTGAAGCGAAACGGACGCTCGAAGTCGACCAGGCCAGCGTCGACGTCGATGACGCCGATGACGGCCTGCGAGGCGCCGTCACCGACGAGCAACCACGCAGCGCCGTGGGTGTCGACGGCGATGTCGAAGGGCGCCGCGGTGAAGAGCTGCGGCGGCGCACCGGCGACCCCGCGGCGGCCCGCGACGAACCCGCTGTCGGCGTTGACGTCGACGAGCTCGAGCCCGCCGGTCGCGCGATCGCGGATGACGCCGGTGACGACGTTCTCGCCGCGAGCGAACCCCGGGCCCTGTGCCAAAAACGCGGCGCCGGTGACCGAACCGGCGAAGACCTCGCCGACGACGCGGGCGCGGGCGGTGGGGCGGTCGAGCTCGACGAGCTGGCTCTGCTGACCGGGCAGGTGACGAAAGGCGAACAGGCGGCGCCGCCGATCGAACGCGAGGCCGTCGACGGCGATCTCGACGCCGTCGAGGGTGACCTTGGCCACGTCGATGAAGCCGCCGCGATCGACCAGCGAGGTGGCGCACGGCGTGCTGAGCTCGAAGTCGCCGTTGGCCGCGCATTTCACGGCAAAGATCGCGCCGGCGTAGGCGTCGCGTTTGTCGTCGACGCCGTCGCCGTCGCTGTCGACGTTGCCGGGGTCGGTGCCGGTGAAGGTGACTTCTTCGAAGCCGCCGAGGCCGTCGCCGTCGTCGTCTTTGCAGGCGCTGGCGTGGTCGTCGGGGACGCAGGCGTTGCCGTCGTCGGCGTCGGCAGCGGCGTTGATGAAGTCGCCGTCGCTGTCGCCGCTGCCGGGTGGGGGGGCGGCGCCGACGCAGTCGAGGCCGTCGCTGCTGCCGGCGAAGTCGACGACGGCGAGTGCGACGTCTGAGGCGCCGCTGCCCCTGACGGCGCCCTCGGTGTGCACGACGCCTTGCCCGGTCTCGCCGGCGACAAAGACGCGGGTGTTGTCGATGAGGCCGAGGTTGCGCACCGGCGGATCGATCAGCGTCACCACGCGCGGCGACAGGTCGGGCTGGAGCAGGGCGAGCACGCCCTCTTCAGCGCCGTCGTTCTTGCAGCCGTCGACGAGGACGAA
>JANNAY010001119.1:0-3867 GCA_031384945.1 Deltaproteobacteria bacterium | reverse complement strand
CTGCGCGGCGAAGCGACCGCGGGCGACGTCGGCGACGTCGGCGGCGACGGGGCCGGCGAAGACGGCGCGGGCGACGGCGCGGCCGACGCCGCTGTCGATGAAGCGGGCCACAGCGCCGACGAGACCGCGCAGATCACCGCGCAGCGAGCCGGTGTCGACGAGCTGCGCGCTCAGCTCGTCGTGCACGCGCGCCAGCGCAGCGACGACGAGCGCGTCGCGCGTGGGAAAACGACGGTAGACGCTCGTCTTGTTGACGGCCGCGGCGCGCGCGATGCGGTCGACGCTGAGCCCCTCGAGCCCGTTCGCCGCCAGCTCTTCGAGGGTGCGGTCGAGCACGGCGTCGAGGATGGGCTGCCCGCGCGGTCGCCCCACGTCGCGCCGCGCTGCCTGCTTCTTCGCTGGCTTCTTCGCCGGCTTCTTGGCCGCCTTCTTCTTCATCTTCTCCATGTGCCCCTGTCTACCAGCAGCGGCCACTTGACGAATGCAACTGCTCGTTGCATTCATTGCAACTGGAGGTTGCATGAACCCAGAGCTGCCGCGAACCCCTCAAGAGCTGATCCCCATGCTGCTGCAGTCGTTCGTCACGCAGACGGGGGGCTACTTCCTCGTCGTCGGCGTCCTCTTCGGCGTCTTCTGGGTCTGGGGCCGCGACGTCTTCGCCGCGCGCAAGATCCAGCCCAAGCGTCGCGTCGACGGCCGCCAGCTGCGCCACGAGCTGCTCTTCACGCTCGGGGCGCTGCTGGTCGGCACGCTCAACGCGGGCGCGATCATGTTGCTCTACGCCACCGGCCATACCCGGCTGACCACCGACCTCGACAGCGTCGGCGGCATCGGTGTCGTCGCCGTCACCTTCGTGCTGCTGCTGGCCTTCAACGATCTGTGGTTCTACGGCTGGCACCGGCTGCTGCACACGCCGTGGTGGTTTCGCCACGTGCACGCGGTGCACCACAAAAGCGTCGATACAAATCCGTTTTCGTCGTATTCGTTTCATCCCTTCGAGGCATTTATCTTTGGTGTGTGGTTCATCCCCGCCGCCCTGGTGGTGCCCATGTACCTGCCGGCCCTCGGGCTGCTGCAGCTCGTCGGGCTGCTCAACAACGTGATGTCACACCTTGGCTACGAGCTGCTGCCGCGGTGGTTCGTGAAGATCCCCATTTTACGATTGTCGAACACGTCGACGTTTCACAACCTGCACCACAGTCATTTCAACGGCAACTACGGCCTGCACACCCGCCTCTGGGATCGCCTCTTTGGCACCGAGGTCAGCGGCTACGACGCCGTCTTCGCCGCGCGCGGTGACGAGCGATGAGCCTGCTCGCGCTCGTGCTTGCTCCCTTCGTGCTGCTCGCGCTGCCGGTGCCTGCCGGCCGCTACGTGCTCGACGACGCTGCCGGCGCCCGCGCTGCCGTCGACGCCGCCGTCGCCGCCGCCGCCGCCGGCGTCGTCTTCTTTCTGCGCCCCTTTGCCGCGGGCACGCTGCGCGACGCCAATCCCGTGCGCGACGCCGTCGATGTCTCCGTCGAAGTCGGCAGCGATGGCCGCGACCGCATTCGCGTCACTTTTGCCGGCGCCCCCGTCGTCGACACCGTCGCTGGCGTCGATGAAGACATCGTCATCGACGAACACGGCACAGCCCGCGTGCGGCAGTGGCGCGAAGGCAGCGCCATCGTGCAGAGCGCCACGCGCAGCGAAGGGCGACGCACCGTGCGCATCACGCCCGTCGACGACGCAACTGGCGAAGCTGTCGTGGTGGACGTCCGCTTCGAGAGCCCGCAGCTGACGGCGCCGCTCGTCTACCGGCTGCGCTACCGGCGCTCGTGACTCACGGCCGCGATGGTCAAACGCTGAGGCGCGATGGCGCGATTGAACGGCTCGTCAGGCGAGCCAGGCGAGGTGGACGCGAGCCTTGGCGAACCGCGCGGCGACGCCGACGAGACCGGGTGACCCCGCGAGCTTCTCCAAGATAGCCAAGGCGTCCGCGACGGCGAGCTGGTCGCCGAGGCGCAGATCACCCGCGGCCTCGACGACATACAAGCGAGCGGCGTCCTCGCCGAGGCTTCGGCTGAGAAGGGTGATGAGGTCGTCGCGTGTTTTCGCTGGATGGCCGGCCTTCGTCGGTGGGCCGTCGAGCTGATTGCTCATGCGGAGAAAACGAGGACGACGGTCGTGGAGTTGTGGAAGCCAGAGAAGTCACCGTCGCGGAGAGCAACCTCGCCGTAAGACTCAAAGCCGCTCAACGGCGCACCGACCTCTTCTGCGATGGCGCGCGTGGTCTCGCTGAAGCGGTCTCCGAGCAGGGTCTTGCGGCAGACGCAATCGAAGACGAGGGCGCCGGCAGCGCGGCCGCCGGGGCCGAGGTCCGCGACCGCTTCAGCTGCGGCGCGGCGCGCGCTCGCGATCTGGCGCTCTGGGTCGCTCTTCAACATCGTGAGGCGGGCGCCGCGGGCGATGCCGCAAGTGAAGCCGAGGGCACCGTCTTTCTCACGCGTGATGCAGTTGCGATTGCGCCAGCCGTCGCCAGCATGCAAGCCGGGCGAGTAGCGGACGAAGATGCGGAAGAGGGCGCTGGCGTCGTCGGTCGCGCCGGGGTCGCCGAGGCCAGCGGCGATGGCCTCGTCGCGAACCAGCTCCGTGTAGCGCTCAAACGCGGGGCGCCCATCGAGCTCGAGGACGCGGTTCCCTTCGGCGCGCGTGACGACCGTCTCGAGCGAAAACGGCTCGTGGCCGTGTCGGACGCCCAGACCAAAAGGCCGAAGCGCAAAGAGACGGACGATGACCACGGCGTCTTCGCCGCAGCGGTCGCCGACGCCGACGACGGTGTGGGCGAGGGCGCCGTCGTCGCCCGCGGCGGCGCCAGCGACCTTGACGTCTTCGCCGAGCAACAGACCCGCCTGCAGCGACAACTCTTCGCCGACGCCAGCCAAGCCATCGAAAAGCAGGAACGCGGCGCGATGGGGGTGCCCTTCGACGTCGGTCGGGAGGCCGTGGAGCGCCGCTTCGGCGGCACGGCCCGAATCGGCCTTGAGGCCGGTGGCAAAGCCGGCGTGGACGACGATGTCACCGCTGACCGCCCAGGCGACGGCATGCCCGACGGTGTCTCCGTCGCCGGTGAATTCTCCGGCGCTTGAGGAGCCGACGACGACGCTGGCGGGGAAGCAGGCCTGCAGTGCAGCCAGAAGCGGGGCCAGCGGTTGCGCGGTCGACGCCCACAGACACACGAGCTTCGGCTCGCCCTCGCCGAGGGCGGCGCGAAGCTGAAGCGAGAGAGCCTGTGCGCCCGCGGTGCCTTCGGCAGTCGTGGTTGCAGTGGCGGCTACGGTCATGGGGAGGCTCCGGGTTTGGGCTCAGTCGACGTCGGCGAATCATTCGTGTGCTGGAGAGCCTAGCGGACGGCGACGTCGCATCTGGCGAATCGGATCAGCACGGTCGATCTGAAGCAGCGGTCGCTGCAGCTTCAGACTTCCCATGGCCTGACCGATGATGAGAACCGAGGCTGGCATGCGCACGACCACGCTGAACTACGCTCGTGGGGCCTGGTCCCGCAGTGCGCCGGTCGACGACGATGGCGCGGACACACTGGTGCTCGCGTTCGCCGCTGCGGGCTTCCGTGATCACGCCGCCCCGCTCGCCGAGCTCCGGCGGTTGTTTCCGAGGTCCTGTTTGGTCGGCTGCTCGACGTCGGGTGAGATCGCCGGCTGCACCATCTCTGATGAGACGATCAGCGCAGCGGTTGTCCGCTTCGAGCGGTCACGCGTGCGCGTCTCGCGTGTGCCCGTGGTGGCCGGCGGTTCTTATGACGCTGGCGTCGCATTGGCAGGCCCGCTGTCGGCGCCGGATCTGAAGGCGCTGCTGGTGGTGTCCGACGGC
>JANNAY010001111.1:0-1505 GCA_031384945.1 Deltaproteobacteria bacterium | reverse complement strand
AGCGCCTCAGCCGCGCCAGGCGTGTCGGAAACGCCATCGGCGACGACCGCTCCCAAGCCGTTCGACGACGACTCGAACGGCGCGCTGAGGCGTGGCATCGGCACACGGGCAGTCATCGTCTCGGCAGTCGTGGGGAACTTTGCGCCGGTTCGATTGGCTTTTGCCTGGTCCAGCGTGGATACGGTCCCCGTCATTCTGGGGCAGATCAACTTCTTCCTGGAGTTCGACGTTTGCTTCTTTCGGTCTCGGCAGCACTTCGAGATTCGGCCGGCGCAACGAGCGGAGTAGACGGCGTGAGGCCCAACAAGCCGATGGTGCCGACCGCCCCCGCCTCACCCACTGTCAGCCCGCTTCACCCACTGCGGCGGCACATCGGCCAGCCGTTGGGCCGCGGCCCAGCGATCAACTTCTGCGAGGCCGCCACTTCGCTTGAGGCGAGCGTTGCCCCGCCCTCACAGCGGGTGTAGGTCTTCCCCATGCACGCCGTCTTCGCCGACCCCAAGACCGACTTCGTCTTCAAGCGGATCTTCGGCGCTGAAGCACGCAAGCCGCTGCTCATCGCGCTTCTCAATCACCTGCTTGAGTTCGAAGGCGATCGCTGCATCGTCGATGTCCAGCACCTTTCGGGGGAGCAGCACGTCGACGTCGCGGAGTTGAAGCTCTCCATCGTCGATGTGAAGTGCACCGACGCGACCGGACGGCGCTTCGTGGTGGAGATGCAGGTGCTCAAGGTCGAGGGCTTCGAGAAGCGCGTGGTCTACAACGCCAGTAAGGCGTATGTGATGCAGCTACGCAACGCCGAAGAGTACCCGACTCTGTGCGACGTCTTCGGGGTGACGATCTGCAACTTCAACCTCTGGACAGACAAGGACGCACAAGGGCGCTTCAAGGTGCCGATGCTTAGCCGCTGGCGAATGCATGAGCAGCACAGCGGCGAGAAGGGAATGCCGCAGGTGCAGTATGCCTTTCTCGAACTGCCCAAGTACGAAGCGGGCGATGCGCCCACGACTCTCATCGAGAAGTGGGCGTATTTCTTCCGTGAAGCCAAGAACCTGAACGTGATCCCTTCGTCGTTGTCGGAAGGCCCGTTCCGCGAGGCGCTGGAGGTCTCACGGACGGCGGGCTTCTCCGCCGACGAGTGGGAGGCCTACGAGCGGGCGAAGATGGCCGAGCAGGACGCGCGCGGCGCGCTCGCCATCGAGCGCCAAGAGGGCAAAGCCGAAGGCAAACTGGAGGGCAAACTGGAGGGCAAGAAGGGCACATTGCTACGACTCCTCGCGCGGGCAGGGATCTCTCTTTCGGAGGAGAGTGGCGCTCGCATTACAGCTTGCGAGGATGCAGCAACGCTCGACCGCTGGTGCGAAAATGTCCTGGGTGCGACGGCGATCACCGACGTTCTCTCGTGAGAGGTGTGCCCAACAAGCCGATAGCGCCGACCGCTCACACCACACCCATCACCAACCCGCTTGACCCGGTGCGGCGCCACATCGGCAGGCCGTTGGGCC
>JANNAY010001108.1:0-4033 GCA_031384945.1 Deltaproteobacteria bacterium | reverse complement strand
GATGCCACCCGCCGCGAAGCGATCGGGACCGCTCTTCGGCAACAGCGCCGTGTGCGCTTCGGGATCGACCCTGCCCTCGCCGACTGCGCCGTCGTCGCTCAGCGCGCCAATGAGCGGACGCTTGAGCTCGTCGGCGAAGAGCGTCTTCATGTGTTGGCCGAGGCGCTTCGGCGACAACGAGAGCGAGAGCTTGCTGGCGACGTCTTCGAGGGCGCCGGCGAATTCGTCGCACGAGGCGTAGCGGTCGTCGGGGTGCTTCGACAGCGCGCGCAGCAACACGTCTTGCAGCGGGATTGGATACTCGGAGAGAAAACTGCGCGGTGCAGGCACCTCACAGCGAAACACCGCCTCGAGCGAGGCTGTCTCGTTGTGCTCGTGAAACAACCCAACCCCGGTTGTGAGCTCGTAGAGGCAGATGGCCAGCGAGAACAAGTCTGAGCGGCGGTCGAGGTCAAAGCCCTGCGCCTGCTCGGGCGACATGTAGCAGACCTTGCCCTTGAGCTGCCCCGCCTCGGTCTGCGCGAGCTTGCCGCGCGCGCGGGCGATGCCAAAGTCGAGCAGCTTGGTGACGCCGTCGTAGGTGACAAAGATGTTCTGCGGCGACACGTCGCGGTGCACGATCTGCAACGGACGATCGGCGAGGTCGCACTTCTCGTGCGCGTGGTGCAGGCCGGCGCCAGCGTCGATGACGACCTGCAGGGCCACCGCCAGGGGCACGCGCTCGCCCGACTCGATGCTGCGCACCAAGAGCCGGCTCGCGTCTTGCCCGCGCAAGTACTCGAGCACCATGAAGAGCTGGCCCTCGTCTTCGCCGACCTCGATGATGTCGACGACGTTGGGGTGCCCGATCAACGCGGCGGTGCGGGCCTCGTCGAGAAACATCGTCTTGAAGCTCTCGCTGCCCGCGAGGTGCGGCAAGATTCGTTTGACGACGACGAGCTTCTCGAAGCCGCCCTTGCCGGTCTGCTTGGCGAGAAAGACCTCGGCCATGCCGCCCCGGGCGAGGCGCTTCAACAGCAGGTACTTGCCCGCGAGTGGCTTCGGCTCCGACGACACGCTGGCAGCATGCCACGAGGTCAAAGTCGAAAGTTCATCACCAGGGCGATGTGGGCTTTGCGTGTGCGATCGAGGCCAGCCGCGGCACCCAGGCGTCGACGCTGCCGCCGGCGGCGACGTCTTCGAGGCATTCGACGACGATGGCGACGAATTCGTCTTCGTCGAAGACGGCGTCACTGCCGCTGCTCCAACTGTGGTGCCAGCCGAGCCAGTCGAGGTGGTCGGCAGGCACGCACCCGAGAAACACCCCGTGTCGCGCCGACGCCGCCGGCACGATGCCATCGTTGGCGAGGCCCCAGCCCTCGAGGTCGTGGGCGGCGCGCCCCGCCAGCATCCACGCGCCCGGGTCGTCGACGACGCGCGGCGCCGACCACCGCCCGCCTTCGCACGAGTGATCGCCGTCGTGCAGACGCCCGGTGAAGCCGGCGACCGAGAAGAAGGGCACGGGCTCGTTGCTGTCGTCGTCGTCGAGCGCTGCGCCGTGGGCGGTGAACAGCGCGCGGCCGCGCTCGTGCAACGCCAGCGTCTCGAGCGCGTCGCGCGACCGCGATGCTGTGCGGCGCGAAGGCTCCATCTGCTCGAACGTCTCCCACAGCCATTGGATGGGGCCGAGCACGACATCGACGGCGACGCCGGGGGCGCGGCCGGCCAGGGTGGCCACCGGCGTTCCATCGTGGGGCGTGGCGAGGGTGACGACGGCGCCGACCTTCTGGGCCACCGCTGGATCTTGCAGCGCGCGTCGCACGTCGATGCCCCCCTGGCTGTGGGCGACGACGACGACTCTGTCGGCGCCGGCTTGTGCGCGGGCTTCGTCGATGGCCCTGACGACGGCGTCTTTGCGGTCGTCTGAGGACGCGACCGCGGCAGATTGGACGACGACGACGACGTGGCCGTCGTGCTCGAGCGTCGCGCACGCGCCCTCGCAGTAGCGGTCGAACACCGGCAAGCGATCCCAGCCGAGAAAGCCCGGCACGAACACCACGGGCAGGTGTTTCGTCGCCGCCTGCGCAGGCGCCGCCGACAGCGCCAAGACGATCAGCAAGATCACGCGGCCGTAGACCGTACGCTGAAGCATCACCACGCGTGCGGTTTGCCATCAACATTGAAGAACGCCCCATGATCGGCGGGCGTCAGGCGATCGATGAGCGCGCGCAGCTGGGTCACCGACTGCTCCGCCGTCAATGGCGCCGATGGACCGCCCATGTCGGTCTGCACCCAGCCGGGGTGCGCCACGGCCATCGTCACCCCTTTGATCTCGTGGGCGATGGTCTTGGTGTACATGTGAAGCGCCGCCTTGCTGGCCGCATACAAGGGTGACCGCCCGCCCGTGTTCCACGCGAACGATCCGACTTGCGTGCCGATGTTGAGCACGCGGCCGTGCGGGCTCTTCTGCAAGAGCGGCAAGAACGCCTGCACGACCATGATCGGCGCGACGGCGTTGACGGCAAACGTCTCGATCATCTTGGCCGCGTCGTAGCTGCCGAGCGCCATGCCCTTCGGGTTGATCGCGGCGTTGTTGACGACGACGTCGACGACGCTGACTGCGTTGGCGACGGCGGCGGCGGCGCGTTCGATGGCGGCGGCGTCAGCGACGTCGAGCTCGATGACGTCGACCTGCAGGGCGTCGAGCGCCGGCGATCGTCGACGACAGGCGGCGAAGACGCGGTCGCCTGCGCTCTTGAACTGCTTTGCGAACTCGAGTCCGAGCCCGCGGTTGGCGCCGGTAACGAAGATGTTCATTGGAGCATCGTAGCGACGGATCGTTAGGCTGCGGCAGGGGATGACGATGACAAGGACAACGCAGACAACGCAGACAACGCAGACAGCACCGACGACGCAGACAGCGCCGACGACGACGTGGACGGCGACGACGTGGACCGCGATGACGTGGAACATCCTGTTTGGTGGCGAAGACCGCTACGAGCGCATCCTCGCGCTGCTGCGTGAGCACCGTCCCGACGTCGTCTGCTTGCAAGAGTGCCTGGGCTTCGACGAAGGCGACCGCCTCGCCAGAGCCGCCGCCGCCCTCGACATCGACGACGACGACGACCACGTCTACCTCGGCCTCGCGCGTCCGCGTCCCAGCGGCCGCCGCTTTCACGTCGCGCTGCTGTCGCGCTTCGCCATCAAGAGCGCCGAGACCCACGCCGACCCCGAGCGCGTCGGCCACGCCATCGTCGAGGCCGACCTCGACGTCGGCGGCGCCCGCGTCGTCGTCGTCGGCACCCACTTCGATTCACGCGACGAAGACAGCCGCGTGCGCGACTCCAAGACCCTCTGCGCCGTCGTCGACCGCGAAGAGGTCGCCACCCGCGATGTGTTGGTGCTCGGCGATCTCAACGCCGTCACGCGCCGCGATCCGTATGGCGACCTCGCCGAGAAGCTGCAGCGCGCCGGCGTCGACAAGTACGGCCACCCGCCGCGCTTTGACACGATGGACCGCCTCGATCGCCACGGGTTCGTTGACCTCTTGCACCAGCGCGGTGCGCCGTCGCCGTGGGTCACGGCTGTCCGCGATCGGGGCGGCGTGCGCATCGACTACCGCACCGACTACGCGCTCGCCTCGCCGTCGCTCGCGCGCGCGCACGTCGACACCCGGGTCCTCGATTGCGCTGGCGCCTCTGATCATGAGCCCGTGCTCAGTCGCTTCCGTCTTGCGACGAAGTAGCTCGCGGGAGCATGGCGCTCCGGCCGCGACGGTCGTTGTCGCGGTCCGCGTTGAGCAAACGACGCGTCGAGCGTGGGCTGAGCATTCGTCGCTTCTCTCACCGAAGCGGGCCTCATCAATGTGGCGCCCCGCCCATGGCTCACGATTGGTCACATCGCGAGGTACGCGGAACCGCGGAACCACATCGTCGCCTTGCGTTGCCCGCGCCGCAGAGCCCCCAGTACCCCAGCTGCGCGGGGGCAAACCCAAATTCCACGGTGCCCACCCCCTTGAGACGCGCGGGCAGGGGATGGGCGGGAGATGGCTTTG
>JANNAY010001103.1:0-2959 GCA_031384945.1 Deltaproteobacteria bacterium | reverse complement strand
GGTGGCCAAGGTGCGGGTTGCCGCGGGCTCTGACGCACAAAAAGCAAACGCCGATGTGCTGACGCGGGTCATTCGCGCTGACCTCGAGATGTCGGGCGCGTTTCAGGTGCTCGACGACAAATCCTTCATCGACACCGACGGCGTGGCCCCCGCCGAGGTCAAATTCGAAGACTGGAAGAACGTGGGCGCCCAGGGCCTGGTCAAGACCAAGCTCACCGTCGCCGGCAAAGACCTCAGCGTCGAGCTGCACGCCTACGAAGTCGCCAGCGGCAAAGAAGCCGGCAGCAAAGTCATCGCCGGCAGCGTCGACGACGTCAGAGCCCTCGCCCACGCCGTAGCCGACGAGGTCTTCCGCACCTTCACCGGTGAGCCCGGTGTGTTTCGCACCCGCCTCGCGGTCGTGAAAAAGGTGCAGGGCGAGAAGCACGTCTTCGTGCTCGACGTCGACGGCGAAGGCGCGCGCCAGCTCACCAAAGACGGCGGCCTGAACCTGCTGCCCGCGTGGTCGCCCGACGGCAAGAGCTTGCTCTACACGAGCTACCGCTACGACAACCCCGACCTCTTCGAGCAGCCTGTCGGTGGCGGCGAACCCAAGGCCGTCTCGCGTCGCCCTGGCTTGAACACCGGCGGTCGTGTCTCGCCCGACGGCAGCAAGATCGCCGTCACGCTCTCGCAAGACGGCAACTCAGAGCTGTACCTGCTCGACCGCACAGGCAACGTCGTCAAGCGCCTCACCAACCAGTGGGGCATCGACACCTCGCCGTCGTGGTCGCCTGACGGCACGCAGATCGCGTTCGTCTCGTCGCGCGGCGGTCACCCCGACCTCTACATGATGGACATCGCCGCCGGCTCATCGAAGCGCATCACCTTCAAGGGCGACTACAACCAGACCCCCGCCTTTTCGCCCCGCGGCACACACATCGCGTTCACGGCACGTGATGAACGCAACGTCTTCGATATCTTTGTTCTCAACTTGAAGACCAACGAGATCAAGCGTGTGACACAGGGTCAAGGCAACAACGAAGAGCCTTCGTTCTCGCCCAACGGCCGGCTCGTCGTGTTCACCACGACGAGAAACAAGGCCCGCCAGCTGGTCATCTCGAACCTCGATGGCACCAAGCAGACCGTGTTGCCCTCCGCCGGCGATCACACATCGCCGTCGTGGGGTCCCTTCGTTCGCTAGACACTGAGACGTCGATCTCCGGCCCGCAATTCTCGTGCTGAGGCGATGCTGACACCGACGACGAAGATTGAGACGCGGGTCTTCGACGCAGCCCGCGTGTTGCTCGCCGACAAGAAGCACGTCGACCCCATCGACGTGCTCATGGCCGTCGGCTGGATGCAGGTCAGCCACGAGCAGAGCTGGCGCCGTGGTGGTCAGGGCGCCGACGCCGACCTCGAGACCATCCTCGGCCTCGGTGCCGACAAGCTGCCCGCAGCCCTCGCCGCCCTCGAGCGCTGGTGCAGCGACGCAGGCCTCGTCGCCGCCGTCGCCCCTCGCCTCGACCTCACCCGCGAGCACCGCCCGTTGCGCGTCACCAAGCGCGGCGATGCCGCCGTCGAAGCCGGCTTCGCCCGCCGCTTTGTCCGCGCTGACCTCAGCGACAAGCAGCGCGCGCGGGTCGAAGAGAAGCTGCAGGCGCTGCCCGACACCCAGGTCTTCACCACCTTTGAGAAGCGCCGGTGCGCCGACTGCAAGGGCGCCATCGACGTCGACGACCTCGTGCTGCTCGACGGCAACGACGCCGTCTGCCTCGTCTGCGCCGACCTCGACGACCTCGTCTTCTTGCCCGCCGGCGACGTCGCCCTCACCCGGCGCGCGAAGGCAAAGAGCAGCAAGAGCGCCGTTGTCTTCACCTTCAACCGCCGCCGCAAGCGCAACGAGCGCCAGGGGTTGCTCGTCGAGCAGTCCGCACTCGACGCCGCCACAGCCTCGCTGCCCGCCGACGCCGCCGCCCGCGAGCGCGCCCGCGAAAAGGCGGCCGAAAAGCGCAGCGCCGACGACGTCGTCCTCGTCGATGCCATGGCCGCCCGCGTGCGCGCTCTCTTTCCGTCGTGTCCCGCAGACAGCGCCGCCGCCATCGCCGGCCACGCCGCCGTGCGCGGCAGCGGACGCGTCGGCCGAAGCGCCGCCGGCCGCGCCCTCGACGACGACGCCGTCACCCTCGCCGTCATCGCCCACGTGCGCCACCGCCACACCGACTACGACGCGCTGCTCGCCAAGGGGGTCGAGCGGCGCGAGTGCCGCCGCCGCATCGCCGACAAGATCGACGCTGTGCTCGCAGGCTGGCGAAGTGAGTAACGAAAGCGCAGAGCCCCCTGCCTCCGAAAATCGGGGAAGACCCAATGATTCGTGCGCGTGAGGTGGTTTGTCGTCGAGCAGCCCTCGTCGATCTCGGGCCGTGTCGACGACCTTGCGCCAGAAGTTTGGGTCCCCCCCGATTTTCGGGGGCAGGGGGCCCGCGGGTTTCGCAACCGCGTCGAGGCTGCTGACGGCGCTGGTGTCGCCGCTAGCTGAAGATTGTCATCGTCGTCGGCGCCTGCCTCGCCGCAGCAAGGCTGTGCGCAGCACGATGAAGAACGAGGCCGGCCCTGCGTGCTCGATGAAGAAAATGACCGTCGCGGCCGGAGCGCCATGCTGCTCGCGAAACAAACTCAGAAGGGGTTGGCGTCGCCCTCGGTCGACGACGTACCCATCTGCATCTTGAGCGTCTGGTAGGCGCTGGTGACCTTGCGGCGCAGCTCTTCGATGCGCTGCCCCAAGAGGTGCTGTGCAGAACCCTCAGGGATGCGGCGGGGATCGAGCTCGGCCATCCGCTGCTGGTAGGCGAGGTCGATGGCCCCTTCGTCGGCCTCGAGCCCGAGACCGAGCACCTGCCGCGGCTGCGAGAGGGGCTTCAGGCGCATGTAGAGGGCAAAGATGTCTTCGCGGGCTTTGGCTTCTTCGGCGGTGCTGGGG
>JANNAY010001075.1:0-3956 GCA_031384945.1 Deltaproteobacteria bacterium | reverse complement strand
CGCCCAAGACGGGGCCGCCCACAGACGGCTGAGGGGGCCGGGCAGATCGCCTGTCCCCCTGCCCCGATCGGCTGTGCAGCCGTAAGGGAAATGAAAAGATCCCCGAGAGAACCCGCCCGTTTCCAGCCTCTGACAAGAGTTCCCGACCCCCAACGTTTTTTGTGATCGAGATCATCACGCCGTGACCGACCGCCTCTCTCCCGATGACGACCTCCTGCTCGCGTATGTCGCTGGCAGCCTCGACGCGCCGCTGCGCGCCGAGCTCGAGGTGCGTCTCAACAGCGACCCGGCCTTGAAGGCCGAGGTCGAGGGATTGCTCGCCGTCCGCACCCTTCTCGACAACGACGCCCAGTGGGGCCGCGACAGCGCCGTCGACGCGCCGCCGCCGCACCTCTTGAGCGCCATCCTCAACGCCGAGATCGCGGCGCGCCCCGACGAGATTCGTCAGGCCGTCGCCTTGGCCCGCAGCGCGCCCGACACCCAACAAGCGAAGCCGTTCTGGGCCCGCATGCAGTCGTGGATGATGGGTGGCGGTGTCGCCGTCGGCGCCGCGGCCGCCGTCCTCTTCGTCGTCAGCCGCGCTGGCGATCATGAGCCGACCGCTCCGGCCGCTGCGGCGGCGCCCACCGCTGAGCGCCCTGGCGATGTGAGTCCGCCGGCACCGCCCGCAGAGCCCAACGCGCTCGCCCAGGCCGTGAAGACCGCTGCGCCTGCTGGCGAAGACAACACCGTCGACGCATGGGGCGACAAAGAGGCCAACGGCAAGCTCGCCGAGCGCGCCGGCGGCGAAGGCAAAAACGCCCGCAACGCCGCCGACAAAGACCTCGAGCTCGACGAAGCCAAGGCTGAAGCGAAGCCCGCGCTCGACCCGCCGCGCCCCGACAGCGGCCGCAGCAACCGCGCCGAGAACGACCTCAAGGGCGGTCTCGCCGACAATGAGGCCGACGGCACCGACGGACTCGCCGCCAACCTGCAGAGCAACGAGAAGAAGAAGTCCGAGCCGCCTCCTCCGCCGAAGGCGTTGTCGAAGTCCGATGCGCCGGCGAGCCCCCAAGACAGCCTCGCCTTCGACGACGGCGACGCCTTGAGAGATGGCCGCGCCAACCACGCGCCGGCTCCGACGACGCCTCCGATGACGGCTCCGATGACGCCTCCGATGACGACGCCCGCTCCGCCGCCGCCGATGGCCGCGCCGACGACGACGACGCCGAGCGCGCCGGGTCCGACGGGCGTCGGCAGCGGCGGCTACGCGTCGGCGCAAGAGACGACCCAGGGCTTCGCCGAGCTGCGCCGGCAAAAGGCCAGCAAGAAGATCGAGCGCGAGAAAGAGTCCGCGGCGAAGAAGAAGCCGACGGTGTCGCGCGGTGCTGCGCCCGCCACCGAAGAAGCGCTGACGCCGACCGAGGCCAGAGAGAGCATCGAGCGCCAGAAGCGCCTCGACGAAGCCAGCCTGATGGTCACCACCGCCGAGCGCGAGCTCGCCGCTGGACGCCCCCAGAACGCCCTCGAGATTTCACGCCGCGCTGAGTCCGCTGCGGGCAGCAGCCTCGGGCTGGTGCCGGCGTCGACGCAGACCCGTGCGCACGTCGCGCTCAAGCAGTTTCAAGACGCCGCGCGCACCGCCACGCGCTTGCTGCAGGGCGACGCCTCTGACGTCGTCATCGTCGACGGCCTCATCGCTGGCGCTGACGCCGCCGAGGCCATCGGCGACCGCCGCCTCGCCCGCAGCTTGCTGCAGAAGGCCTTGTTGCCGGCGAACAAAGACAAGGCCCGCCGCGCGGTGGCTGAGCAGAAGCTCGCCGTCATCAACGCCCGCGACATCCGCGACCGCGATGCCTACGAGGCTCCCGCTGCGGCGGCGCCCCCGGCGAAGTCGTCGGCGTCGGATTCGTCCTCCGGCTACTGAGAAGTCAGCTCACCCCTCGCTGCGGGTCGGGTGGTTGTCGTCGACCGGCCCGGGCTGCTCGGCGACAAACCACCTCACGCGCAAGACAGTTGGGTCTCCCCCCGATTTTCGGGGGCAGGGGGCCCGCCGCCGCCCCGTCGACGACCACGCCCCGACCCCGGCGCGAAACCGCAGAGCCCCCTGCCCCCGAAAATCGGGGGAGACCCAATGTTTCTTGCGCACGGGGGTGGTTGTCGTCGACCAGCCCGGGCTGCTCGACCTCACGCGCGAGACACGTTGGGTCACAGCAACGTCGATGGGATCTCGGGCTAAGGTGCGGCCATGCTCGTGAGCAGCGCTATTGCCGTCGTCCTCGCCCTGTCTGCCGCCGACGGTGGCGCCCCTGCTGCGGTGCTCAACAACGGCGCGCTGCAAGAGTCGGATGTGAGCACGCTGCCGGTGTTCGTCGACGAGGGCGTGCTGCTCGACACGCTGAACCAGCTGCTCGACAAAGCGAGCGAGCCCGCCCGCATCGCCGTCTACGTCGACGACAGCGACGGCGTGCGCCAGAAATCGCTCGAGCGCGCGTTGGTGCGGGCGCTGCGCGATCGGCGGCGCGAAGATGTGGTGACGCCGTCGTTGGTGAAGGCGAGCCTCGACAAAGCAGCTGAAGATCAGCTCAAGGGCGGCAGCAGCGCCGCGGCCAAATCTCTCGCTGCAGATCACGTGATCGTCGCCACCGTCGTCGATGCGGGCATGAACGCGCAGCTGTCGTTGAAGTTGCTCAGCGTCGAAAAAGGCGACGTCGTCGGCGTCAGCACCGTCGCCATCGACGGCGCCGCCGCCCCCAACACCGCCAAAGCCCTCGACGTCAGAACCGCCGCTGCCGACATCGCCGACGTCATCGCCGAAGGCGTCGAAGCCCGCGGCGTCGACGTCAAAGTCCACCGCATCGCTGTTCCGCCGGCCACCGCGACGGGGGCCGCCAAAGAGGCGCGGCTCGATCGCTTTGTGCAGAGCGAGCTGACGGCGGCCCTGCGTGACCGCGGGTTTCTCGTCGTCGAACGCGCCGCCCTCGGCACCGCGATGGACCAGCTGGCCATCCAGGAGCTGCAAGGCACTGAACGCGTCGCTGAGCTCGGGCAGCTGCTCGGCGCGCAGTCGCTGTTGCTGGTGCAGGTCAACGACGACGCCACCACCTTCGTCGTCAGCGCCCGCGCTGTCAGCGTCGAAGGCGGCGACGTGCTCGCCGCCGCCAGCGCCCACGTCGGCCGCGACGACGTCGTCAGCCTCGCCGCCGTCGAGATGCGCACGCCGGGTGAGGCGGCTGTGCAGTCCGCCATCGCCCCCGGTTGGGGACAGGCCGGCAACGGTGACGGCGTCAAAGCCGTGTTGTTCGGCGTCGCCACCTACGGCTCGCTCGCCACCACCGCCGCCCTCGGCGTCGGCGCCGGCGTCTCGTGGGCCAGCTACAACGCCGTCGGATCCAACGGCGAATCCCCCGAAGAGGCCGGCAAGAGCGCCGTCTCGCTGCGCAACCAGACCAACGGGCTGCTGACGGCGACGGCGGTGGCGGGCGCTGTGACGGCGTCGGTGTGGTCGCTCAACATCGTCGACGCCCTCTTGTCCGCGCCCAGCGACTGATCAGAGTCGGGGTCGTGGACCCGCAAAAGATCAAAGACGCCCTCGACGCCCTCGAAGCCGTCGCCGACGACAACACCCTGCTCACCGCCGTCGACGCCGACACGCGGGCGCGCTTGCAAAAGGCGTGTGGGGCCATCGCGCGTCCGGATTTGAAGGCGCGCAAGAAGCTGCAAAAAGAGCTGGCGAAGAAAGAGTGGTTGGAGAAGAAATCACAGGATGAGGCGCTTCGAAATTCAACAGTAATTCGCCAGCTGCGCGCGCAGGCCGTCTTTCCCACTCCCCCGACGCACCAGCTGCCGCCGCCGCCGACGGAGCAGGAGAAAGAGGCGCCGTCGACGGAGGAAGCGGAGCAGGGATCCTGGCGCCGCGTCGATGGCAGCGACGGCCAGGCCGCCGAGCTCAACGAAGACCGCGCCTGCTACGTCTG
>JANNAY010000284.1:0-5470 GCA_031384945.1 Deltaproteobacteria bacterium | reverse complement strand
GTGTAGCCGGCGGCGCGCAAGTGGCGCACGACGTCGTCAGCGGGGGGCTCGCGGCCGTTGCGCGCGCGCATGGCCACGATCTCGGCGAGCACCGCTCGCGGGTAGTCGTCGACGTCGACGGCGTTGAAGTCGCCGGCGATCACATGCGGACCGAGGCCGCTGACCTCGTCGAGCAAGACGTCGAGCTGACGCAGGCGCACAGCTTCGCGCCGGTCATCGAGATGCGTGCCGACGACAGTGACGCCGTCGACGGGGCCGACGACGACGGCGCTGCGGACCTCGCCGCCGACGACCAAGCCGCGCGAAAACGACGGCAGCCCCGGCGGCGCGAGCACGGCGTTGCCGCCGTAGGCCGCGGCACCGAAATGAACCTCTTTGTCGAGGGCTTTGGCCAGGCGCAGCAGCGGACCGCCCGGCGAGAGCACCTCATTGAGCACGATGACGTCGGCGTTGACGTCGCGCAGGACGGCGACGACGTCGTCGACGCGGCTGCGGCCGGCGGCGTCGCCCCAGGCGTGGACGTTCCAGGTGCAGACACGCATGCGCCGATCTTGCTGTGCCGCGGCACGAAAGTCCCTCGCGCGCACGTCAGAAATTCCACTGGACGACGTCGCTGCCAGCGCGTGGTAGCCGCGAGACATGACGACGAGCACCACGCGCGATCCCAACCTGCCGCCGCCGGGCGCCGACACCTCGCTGCCGCAGATGTTCTTCGACCGCTGCGCCGCCGCCGGTCAGCAAGCAGCGCTGCGCGTGCGCCGCGGCGGCGGCTACGTCGACGTCAGCTTCGCCGCCTACGCCGACCGCGTCGAAGACATCGCCGCTGGCCTCATCGACCTCGACGTCAAAGCCGGCGCCGCCGTCGGCATCTTCGCCGGCACCCGCTACGACTGGCTGTGCATCGACTTCGCCGTGCTCGGCGTCGGCGCGCTGTCGGTGCCGATCTACGCCTCGCTGCTCGCCGTCGAATGCGGCTACTTGCACGTCGACGCCGGCCTCGACGTCGTCTTCGTCGAAGGCAGAGAGCAGCTCGAAAAAGTGCGCGCCATCCGCAAGGGCTTCACGTTTCTCGACAAGAACTACGACGCGTCGCAGGTGAAGCTGCGCCACATCGTCGTCATCGACCCGACCGGCATCGAGCAGGGCGGCGGCGATTGGATCTCGCTGCACGACCTGGAAGAGCGCGGCCGCAGCAAGCGCCACCAGCTCGAGCCCGAGCGGCGCAAGCGCACGGCGGCGCAGCAGCGCAGCGACGTCGCCAGCTACTGCTACACGTCGGGCACGACGGGCGCGCCCAAGGGCGTCATCCACACGCACGAGAATTGGCTGTCGATCCTCGACGTCGCCGGCGACATGGGCATCTTCACCGAGGGCACGCGCAAGACCGGCGTCTTCTTGTTCTTGCCGTTGGCGCACGCCTTCGGCCGCTTGATTGGCTTCGGCGCCGTCTACTTTCAAGGCGTCGCCGTGCTCGCCACCGTCGAGACCCTGCTCGACGATCTGACGGCCTCGCGGCCGGGCTTCGTGCCGTCGGCGCCGCGCATGTACGAAAAGATGTACGCGAAGCTGATGTCGACGGTGGCCGGCGCCCCACCGCGCCGCCAGAAGATCTTCGCCTGGGCGATCGAAACGGGACGAAAAACAATCCCCTATCGCCAGCAGAAGAAGCCGCTACCACCGGTGCTCAAGGCCCAGCATGTCGTCGCCGATCGATTGGTGCTGTCGAAGCTGCGGGCCCGCCTCGGCATCGACCGCGCCGAGGCCATGCTCACGGGGTCGGCCCCCATCGCCCCCATCGTGCAAGAGTTCTTCTACGCCATCGGCGTCGTGCTCGTCGAAGCCTACGGCCTGACCGAAACCACGCCGGGCATCTCGGCCAACACGCCGCATACTTGGAAGTTGGGCACCGTCGGCCGTCCGCTTTCTTGTGTCGAGTTGAAGATCGAAGGTGACGGCGAAATTTGTGTCAAAGGCAAGAACGTCACTCGCGGCTACCTCAACCGCGCCGACGCCACCGCCGACGCCTTCGACAAAGACGGCTGGTTTCACACCGGCGACATCGGCGAGCTCGACGCCGACGGCTTCTTGAAGATCACCGATCGCAAGAAAGACCTCTTGAAGACGTCGGGCGGCAAGTCCGTCGCCCCGCAAAAGATCGAAGGACTGCTCAAGTCGCGTCCCCTCGTCGCCGAAGCCGTCGTCATCGGTGACAACAAGAAATTCTGTACGGCATTGTTGGTGGTCGACGACGAAGGGCTCGTCGCCTGGGCGAAGCAGACCGGCAACGCTGCCGAGATCTCGGCGACGTCGACACAGCGCTACCTGCAAGAGCAGATCGACGCGGTGAACAAAGACCTCTCGTCGTTCGAGAGCATCAAGTATTTCCGCGTCGTCTCTGAGCCTTTCACCATCGACAACGGGATGCTGACCGCCAGCTTCAAGGTCAAGCGCAAGGCCGTCGGTGCGCGCTGGGCCGCCCTTATCGACGAGATGTACGCGCAGAAGAAAGACGCGGCAGCGAAGGAAGCGGCGTGAGAGCAGCAGACGAGAAGCAGACGCAGACGCAGCAGCCGACGCAGCCGACGCAGCCGACGCAGCCGACGCAGCAGCAGACGCAGACGCAGCAGCCGACGCAGCCGACGCAGCCGACGCAGCAGACGCAGCAGACGCACGACGAAGATCTGCTCTCGTCGTGGTCGTTCGAGCTGCCCGAGACGGCGATCGCGCGGCATCCGTTGGCGCAGCGGTCGGCGTCAAAGATGCTGCACCTGCCGAAAGGCGCCGGCATTGAGCACCGGCAGTTCGCTGACATCGTCGCGCTGCTCAACGAAGGCGACGTGCTCGTCGTCAACGACACCACCGTCATCCCGGCGCGGCTGTTCGGCGAAAAGGCCGGCAGCGGCGGCAAGGTCGAGGCGCTGCTCGTGCGCCGCGACCCCGCGCACGGACCCACAACCTGGGTTGTTCTTCTCAACGCCAGCAAGCGCCCGAAGCCCGGCGCGCGCTTGCTCTTCCCCGCGGGCGAAGGATCGTTCGACGCCCTCTTCGGCGAGGTCATCGGCGTCGTCGCCGACGAACCCGGCGCCTGGCGCGTGCGCTTCGAGGGCGACGCCGTCGCATTTGCCTGGGCGCACGGCGCGATTCCGCTGCCGCCGTACATGTCGCGCGCCGCCGAAGTCTCTGACGACGACCGCTACCAGACGGTGTTTCGCGACGACGACAAGGCCGGTTCATCGGCCGCGCCCACCGCCGGCCTGCACTTCGACGAGGCGACGCTGCTGGCCCTGGCCGAGAAGGGGGTCACCCTCTGCAAGGTCACGCTGCACGTCGGGCCGGGCACGTTCTTGCCAGTGCACAGCGACCGCTTGAGCGAGCACCCGATGCACCCTGAGCCCTGGTGGTTGTCAGAGAAAGCCGCCGCGACCTTGAACGACGCACGCAGCAACAAAAGACGCATCATCGCCGTCGGCACCACCGCAGCCCGCGTGCTCGAGTCGTCGCGCCAGGCCGCCATCGCCGCCGGCCACGACGACGCCGACGACAAATTCTACGCTGGCGCCGGTCTGACGCGGCTGTTCATCAAGCCCGGTTACACAGTGAAGGCCTTTGATGCCTTGCTGACCAACTTTCACCTGCCCGAGTCGACTTTGCTCGTGCTCGTCGGCACGCTCGTCGGCCGCGCCCGCATCCTCGCGGCCTACGAAGAGGCGTTGACGGCCGGCTACCGCTTCTACTCCTACGGCGACTGCTGCTTCATCGAGCGTGGCTGACCTCGCTCACGAGGTGTGGCGTCGATCGCGGGCGCAGGTGTCGCTCGACGACGACGATGTTGATGAGCCAGCCCGCCGCCATCGCCACGGTTGTCTGTGCCGGGCTCATGTTGTCGGGACCGCCGTGCAGCAACAGCAACGGCAGGTGCGTGAAAAACTGTGTGCCAGCAGCGATGCCGAGGCCATAGCCGCGCAACATCCAGGCGCGGTGGCCGCTGACGTCGCCGGCGATGACGCAGACGACCCCTTTGACGACGCAGGCGGCCATGGCGGTGCCGACCACGAGGCGCAACGAGAACAACACCGGGCCGTCTTTGGTGAGGGTCCAATAGGCGAGCGCCAGCCAGACACCCGAGAGGCCAGCGACGACGCCGAGGGGGGCGAGGGCGCGTCCGGCGAGGCGGTGCCAGCCGATGCTCGCGCGGCGCGGCGCGCGCGTGACTTGAAAGGCGCCGAACAGACAGAAGAGCATCGCGCTCACCATGTGGACGACGGCGGGCAGCGGGTTCTCGAGAAAGCGCGCGTTGTTCGGGGTGACCGCCGGATGGCTTGCGATCTCGACGAGACGCCAGATGCCCGAGCCGATCGGCACGAGGCACAAGAAGACGAGACCTGCTGGGGTCCACCACTGCGAACGGCGCGAGAGAGTGTTCATGCCCGTGACGGTGCGCGCCGCCGCCGACGACGCCATCGCCCGCGCGGCCAATTCTCTCTCGTTCTTTCGGCTGGTGCGCGACGGCTCAGCGGCGCCCGACGCGGTGGGTCTCGTAGGCGTAGATGGCGATCTCGACGCGGTTGCGCACGGCGAGCTTGCCCATCAGCGCCGCGAGGTGGCTCTTCACGGTGCTCAGCGAGATGTGCAGCGCTGCGGCGATCTCGGCGTTGGTCAGCCCGCGCGCGACGGTGAGCAGCACCTCTTCTTCGCGCTCGGTCAGCGGCTCAGACGGCTGCGGCGGCGTCGTCTTCTGCTGCGCCGCGAACGTGGCCAACAAGCGCGCCGTCACGTTCGGCGCGATCAGCGCATCGCCGTTGGCAGCCGCGTGCAGCGCCTGGATCAACAGCGCAGGACCTGCGTCTTTCAACAAGAAGCCGCGGGCGCCGGCCTTGAGCGCGCCGTGCACGTATTCGTCGAGGTCAAACGTGGTGATGACGACGACGGCGAGGGGGTCGTCGACGCCTGTGCCGGCGACGCGGCGGGTGGCTTCGATGCCGTCGAGCCCCGGCATGCGGATGTCGAAGAGACACACGTCGGGTCGCAGCTGTTGCGCCAGCTGCACCGCCTGCGTGCCGGTGCGGGCCTCGCCGACGACGTCGATGTCGTGGGCTTCGATGATCATCCGCAGTCCGGCGCGCACGAGGTCTTGATCGTCGGCGAGCAACACACGCAAACGCTTTTCGGTCACGCCGACCCCCGCTGCGGAAAGACCGCTTCGACGCGCCAACCGCCGTCGGCGCGCGGTCCGGCCTGGCACGTGCCGCCGAGCAGCGCGGCCCGCTCGGCCATGCCGGTGAGGCCGTAGCCCGTCGCAGGCGTCGACGCAGAAGCAGCGCCGTCGTCGTCGACGCAGACGCCGATGCCGCCGTCGACGACGCTGACGCTGACGGTGATGCGCTGGGCCTCGCGCGCATGGCGCACGGCGTTGGTGACGGCCTCTTGCGCGATGCGAAAGATGGCTGAGGCGGTGACGGTGTCGACGACG
>JANNAY010000283.1:0-7518 GCA_031384945.1 Deltaproteobacteria bacterium | reverse complement strand
CGTGCTCGTCGACGACAGGGAAGCCGCTGACGCCCATCTGCGCCATCTTGTCGAAGGCCTCTTTCGCCAGCGCGTTCTGCGTCAGCGTGATGGGGTTTCTGACGACGCCCGCCTCGTACTTCTTGACCTTCGAGACCATCGCCGCCTGCTGGTCGGGCGTGAGGTTCTTGTGCACGACGCCGATGCCGCCGCTCTGCGCCATCGCGATCGCCGTCGCCGACTCGGTCACGGTGTCCATCGCCGCCGACAAAAACGGGATCGACAACAACACGCCTCGACCGAGGTGCGTCTTCGTGTCGACTTCTGAGGGGAGCACGTCGCTCTCGGCCGGCATGAGCGACACGTCGTCAAACGTCAGAGCTTCGCGAATCTCGATGGGCATGTCGGTGGCTAGCAGCTGGAATCGACGGTGTCAGCGGCGGCAGCGACCAGCGTCGTCGACGACTGCGGACGGCGAGTCTGGTCTCTCTCTCGTCTCTCGATCCGGATTTCACCTCTCCACAGCGAGGCTTTGCGAGCGCCCGTGGAGAGGTCGAGCGAAGCGAGGGTGAGGTCTGCAGGCCGGGCGGCGGACTTCAGCCGCGCTTCTTCTTCTTCGGCTCTTCTTTCGGCGGCTCGGGCGTCACCGTCGGCTCCGGCGGCGGCGGCGGCGGCGGCGCCAACAGATCAGGCAGCGCCGCCGACAGCAGCGCCGTCGTCGTCGCATACGCCGTCATGCGCGGCGCGATCAGGGTGAGGGCGGCCTTGCTCTCGGCGTCGATGTCGAGGACGCCGCAAGACACCGGGCGCTTGCGGATCTCGCGGGCGACGGCGCAGGCGAGCAACTCGGTGGCGTAGGCCTTGTCGCTGGTGACGAGCTTCTTGGCGGCATCGCCCAGCTTGCCGTAGCCCTCGACGAGAGAGCCGGCGGCGGCGAGCTTGACGGCTTCGCCACCGACGAGGGTGCGGGCGTAGGCGACGACGGCGGCGTCGAGCACGGCGTCGTCGTCGGCCTGTCCACGCGACGGTCCGGCGACGATGCCGGTGGTGTCTTTGGTTTGCAGGATGAACATCGTGCCGGCGGCGTCGAGCTCGTTCAAGACGATGGCGACGCGGCCGGAGGACCCTGCGGTGTCGTCGAGCAGCTGGTCGCTGGCGTCGCCGAGGCGCACGAGCTGGGTGGTGCCCTTGATGGCGGCGTCGAGCGCCGGCAGCAGCTTCTTCTGCGTCGGCCGCGCCTCTTCGTTGGCGGCGCGCAACAGCGCCGAGCCGCCTTCTTCGTTGAACCACTCGCGCAGCGCCGGCGCCAACGCCTTGGCCAGCGGCGACGTCGCTGCTTTGTCGTCGAAGCGCGGCGCCGGTCCGAGCTCGAGCACGGCGGCGACGTAGTCTTGCACCGGCGCGGGGTTCTTCTCGAAGAGCGCGATCAGCTCTTTCGACGTCGACCGGCCGAGGTTCTGCCGCGTCTTTTCGCGGGTCTTCGAATACAGCGGCTTCTCGAGCGGCGCCGGGCCGAACTGGCTCTCTTTGTCGTAACCGGCGCTGTTGAGGATCGCGTAGAGCGCAAAGATGCGCGGCTCGACGCCGAGCTCGACGCCGTCTTCGGTGAAGACGCTGGCGGCCGACCACTGCGCCTGCGCCGGCGCGGCGGCGACGCCGACAAAGAGACCAACGAACAGGGCCTTCACGAAGGAGGTCTGCACGAACAACGCACGCAGGGTCTGGGGCGACATCAAGGCTCCTGACGACGACATTCCAACAACGCTTTTCGGGGTAGCAGGCGCCGTCTTGTCTTCAAGTGGGGGTTTTGCGATCCGGCGCTCATGAAGTCCTTCGCCGCCGCCTCCGTCGCCTCGATCGCCGCCTTCTTCGTGTTGTCGGGCTGCGGCGTGCCCCCGCCCGACCGCCTCGAGATGGTGCCGCCCACGCCCATCAAGAGCGACGAGCTCGGCCAGCAGTTCAAGCTCAAGGTCAAGGCCTACCGCGGCATCGTCGAGCACGACGAGAACAAGCTGCCGCTCGACCTCGCGTGGTCGTCCTCCGACGCCGCCGTGGCCAGCGTTGACCAGAGCGGCGGCGTCGCCATCACCGGCACCGGCAAGGCGAAGATCACGGCGACGGCCAGGCTGAAAGACGGCAAAGGCATCTCCGTCGACGTCGATGTCAACAACCTCATCGTCGACAGCGTCACCGCCAGCGGCGACTTTCCGAAGGTCTTCAAGCTCGACAGCAAGCCCGTGCCCCTCACCGTCGTCGTGAAGAACGAGAAGGGCGTCGTCGTCGAGAAGCCGCTCTTGAAGATGCGCGCCAGCGACTACTGCGCCGAGGTCACACCCGACGGCATCGTGCACCCGCTGGCGGTCGGTGAGTGCGACATCATCGTCGAGTGCGCCGGCAAGTCGGCGAAGATTCACCTCGACGTCAAAGGCTGAGCAAGCCCGTCGTCGACGTCGTCACGGCTTCTTGACGTAGACGATGTCACTCATGGCCGCGTGCGTCGTGAGGTGCGTGGCGTCGAGCAGCTGCCAGGTCTTAACGGTCTTCACGTCGGCGAGGTTCAGCATCAGCGAGAACTTGAGCGGCTTGCCGTCGACGACGTTCCAGCTGCCGCTGGTCGTCTTCGTCGGCTTCTCGGTGCCGCTGTCGGTCTGCGTGTAGGTGTCGTCGGCGGCGAACACGAGCGTCTGCGTCGCGCTCTTGCCGCCGGGAAAGCTCACCGTCGTCTCCCACGTGCCGAGCAGGCCGCTGCGCACGCCAGCGACGTCGGCGTCGGGCGACGGCCCCTGCGTCAACGCCGGACCCCGCCAGCTCAGACGTCTTCGGCGACGTCGTCACCGGCGTCGTCACCGGCGTCGAAGCAGGCGGCGTCGCAGAAGGCGGCGTCGCAGAAGGCGGCGGCGAACAAGCGAAGAAGAAGAAAGCAGAGGCGGCGACGACGGCGGAGCGCATGTCTGCGGCTCTCCCACATCTCCACCTGTCGGTCGATGAGGTCCGGTGATGTCCGACACGGGGCAGATCACCCGCGGTGCCTGCGGCGCTGACTAGCGTGCGGTTCCCGCCGGGAGGGTGGCATGCGCCGTTTGTTCGTCGTGCTCTCGTTGTTGGTCTCTTCGGTCGCCCTCGCGGCACCGGCACGCAACATCACCAGCGAATCCAAGGTGATCGTCGGATCGCTTCTGGTGTGGCCGTCGACGACGCCGCGGGATCCGCAGGCGTTCACGCGGCAGCTGTCGAGCGAGCTCGGCGTGCAGCTGCGCTTCGAGCGACAGCTGGTGCTCGGCTGGTACCTGCTGCAGGCCGACGTCGACGACGAAGCGAAGACGCTGGCGCTCGTCGAGCGCGCCAAGACGGCCAAGCACGTCAAGGGCAGCGCCGCCGAGCACGTGATGCGGCCGTTTGCGACGCCGGGCGATCCGCTGTTTCAGTTCATGTGGCACCTCGACGAGATCGGCGCGCAGAGCGCGTGGAACATCACGCAGGGCAGCAGCAGCAACCGCGTCGGCATCGTCGACACCGGCACCGCGTTTTCGCACGAAGACCTGCAGGGCAAGCGCGGCGCCGAATTCGACTTCATCTCTGACGACTTCCAATCCGCCGACGGCAACGGCCGCGACGGCGACGCCAGCGACCCCGGCGACGAAGCCGACTGCAACGGCGACGGCCAATTCGACGGCTTGTCGTCGTTTCACGGCACGCATGTCGCCGGCACCATCCTCGCCGGCGGCGACAACGGCATCGGCGTCACCGGGCTCAACTGGAACGCCAAGGTCGTCACCGGCCGCGCCCTCGGCCGCTGCGGCGGCACCACCGTCGACATCGACGAAGCCGTCGCCTGGATGGCCGGCTTTCAGATCGATGGCGTGCCGAACATTCCGGCGTCCGAGCGCGTGCGCGTGGTGAACCTGTCGCTCGGCTCGGGCGGCCCCTGCGACGAATTCACCGACAGCGTGTGGAACGCCGTCGACGAACAAGGCGTCGTCATCGTCGTCGCTGCGGGCAACGACGGCAACAACGTGCCCGTCGGCTCACCCGCCAACTGCAGCGCCTCGCTCGCCGTCGCGGCCTACGGTCCGAGCAGCGGCCACCCGCTGGCGAGCTACTCGAACTTCGGTCCTGAGATCGACATCGTCGCACCCGGCGGCGACCAGGCCCGCAGCGGCGTGTTCGAAGACGGCGTGTTGTCGTCGATCGACGTCAGCGTTTCGCCCTTTCAAGACCGCGAGCCCTACACCTTCTACGAAGGCACCTCGATGGCCACGCCGCACGTCGCTGGCGTCGTCTCGCTCATGCTCGACGCGAACCCCGCCCTGACGGTGCAAGACGTCTTCAACATCATCAAGAGCAACGGCGACACCTGCGCCAACTGCCAGGGCAAGCCCGGACTGCGCGCCGACCTCGCCGTCGCCGCCGCCGCTGGCACCACCGTCACCACGCAGCCCGGCGACTCGTGCGCCGGCACCGGCTTCTGCTCGCCTGGACAAACCTGCAACAACCAAAACGTCTGCGACGACGGCAGCGAAGGCGAAGGCGAAGAAGGCGAAGGAGAAGAAGGCGAAGGCGAACCCACCGGCGAATGCGACGTCGAACGCGGCAACATGGACTGCGACAACGGCGACCACTGCGAAGAAGACGACGACGGACTCGGCGTCTGCGAAGGCGGCGCCGGCGACATCGGCGTCTTCGGCCTCTGCGACTTCGACCGCGACTGCGACACCGGCCTCTGCGAACGCGGCGTCTGCACCGTCACCTGCGATGACGGCTGCCGCGCCGGCTACAGCTGCGACGACGAAGCCGTGCCCGGCGGCTTGTGCGTCCCCGACTCCTGCGTCGACGACGCCACCATCTGCGGCGGCGACCTCAACTGCAGCTACTCCGCCGACTCGCGCTACGTCTGCGCCAGCGGTCCGTCGAACTACGGCGGCTGCGGCTCGTCACCCGGCGCGCTCGCCCCCGTGCCCGTGGCGGCCGGCTTGCTGCTGCTGCTGCGCCTCAAGGTGGGCCGTCGTCGTCGACGCTGACGCAATGAGGGTTTGATTCGCCGGCTGTCCGTCGCTAATCCGGCGGCATGTTCGGTTTCGGCAAGAAAGATCTCGAAAAGGCGCTCAACGAGAACCAGCAAAAGGTGCTCGACGCGCTCAACGCCCTGCCCCTGCCGGGCATCTGCGACCACCTCGTCGACGACCGCATCGTCGAGGCGCTGCGCACCGACAAGAGCGAAGACGGCAAACAGCGCATCGTCGTCGAGGTCGTCTTGCCGACGCCGGCGCTCAAGGGCCGCGCCGCCTTCGAAGCCAGCGTCATCGACGTCGTCGCTGGCGTGCTCGACGTCAAAAAAGACGAGGTCGTCATCGACGTCACCAGCGACGTCAGAGCCGCCATCCAACAAGAAGCCGGCAAAGGCGGCGTGCCCGGCGTCGCCAACATCGTGCTCGTCGCCTCAGGCAAAGGCGGCGTCGGCAAATCCACCGTCGCCAGCAACCTCGCCACCGCCCTCGCCATGCTCGGCGCCCGCGTCGGACTGCTCGACGCCGACATCTACGGCCCGTCGGCCCCCACGATGTTTGGCATCGCCGACGGCACGCGCCCCGGCACCGTGCCCTCGTCTGACCCGAACCGCCCGTTGCTGGCCCCCCTCGAGCGCCACGGCGTGAAGCTGATGAGCATCGGCTTTCTCGTCGACATGTCGACGCCAATGGTCTGGCGCGGCCCGATGATCGCGTCTGCTGCGATGCAGCTGTTCAAAGACGTGATGTGGGGCGACCTCGATTATCTGGTGGTCGATATGCCCCCGGGCACCGGCGACGTGCAGCTGACCATCTCGCAGCAGGTCGTCGTCGCCGGCTCAGTCATCGTCTCGACGCCGCAAGACGTGGCCCTCGCCGACGTCATCCGCGCCAAGGCCATGTTCGACAAGGTGGCCATCCCGTGCCTCGGTGTCGTCGAGAACATGAGCTACTTCATCTGCGACGGCTGCTCGAAGCGCCACGAGATCTTCTTTCACGGCGGTGCCAAAGCGGCAGCTGAGCGCATGCGCGTGCCGTTTCTCGGCGAGATCCCGATCGAGCCCGGCGTCGTCGACGGCGGCGACCACGGCGACCCCGTCGTTCACAAGCACCCGGCGTCGCAGTCGGCCAAGGCGTTCATCGCCCTCGCCGAAGAAGTGGCGACGTCGCTGGCCAAGTCGGCCTTCGACAACCCCGGCGCCCTCGCGGGTCCGAGCATCACCATCACCGGCGGCTCGCTGCGCGGCGGCGACGGCAAGAAGAAAAAAGGCGGCCTCCCCGTCGTCAGCTGAGGGCGAAGGCGCTAGCGCGGTCACATGGCCCAGCGCTCCATCTCGAACATCGTCGGCACTGTCGTCCTCGTCGCCGCCGTCGGCTTCGTCGCCTACTTGCTGCTGCAGAAAGCCGGCATCATCGGCGGCATCAGCGTCGACCAGCAGATCGCGTCGAAGGTCAGCGTCGGGTACCCGACGAAGAAGCCGAAGAATTTGAAGGCGTACTTCGACGAAGACGACGCCAGCATCGGCGTCGACGACGTCGGCCCCAACAAATGGAAGATCGTCGACATCCACGAGCACGCGCAAGACGAGGGCGAGGCCGTGCGCATGCTCGCGGCGATGGACAAGTTGGGTGTACAACGAAGCTGCCTGCAGGCCGCGACCATCTACACGTTCACACTCAACAACAAATATGGGTTTGAGCAATACAAAGACAACAACGACGCCATCATCAAGATCAAGAAAAAGTGGCCCGATCGCTTCTGCGCTTTCGTGACCTTCGACCCGGCCAACCTGGGTCCGGGCGAGGGCCTCGAGCTGGTGAAAGAGGCGGTGAAGAACGGCGCCGACGGCGTGAAGCTCTTCATCGGCCACGGCGCCAAGACCGGCAAGGGTCCGTTTCACGTCATGCCCATCGACGACCCGCGGCTCGAGCCGTTCTGGGCGTGGGCCGAAGAGGTGCAGCTGCCCGTGCTCATGCACGTCAATCTCATTAAGTTCTGGGACGAGACGGTCGCGCTGCTCGAGAAGCATCCAAACCTGCGCTTGTGCCTGCCTCATTTTGGACTGCACAAGAACACCGACTCGCGTCTCAAGCGTCTCGGCTGGCTGATGGACCGCTATCCCAATCTGTACAGCGACATGTCGTACGGCTTCTACACCTTCCAGATCGAGGGCTTCGAGAGCCTCTCTGGATCGCCCAAGCGCAGCCGCGCGTTTCTGCAGAAGTACGCCGACCGCTTGATGTTCGCCTCGGACATGGTGCTCGAATCGACCAAGACCGAAGATTATATTTTGCACACACTGCGCAGCTATCGACAGTGGAATGAAGAAGAGAAGGTGCGCCTCTATCTTGTCCCCTCAAAAATCATGCGCGGCATGAACCTCGACGACGAGACGTTGACGAAGATGTACGAGGTTGCACCTCGGGGCTTCTTGCTCACCGACGCCAGCGGCGCGCTGCCCGACCGCACAAAAGATCCCAAGGTCGCCGTCACGATCAAAACACTTCCGCCCATCGACCTCGAGTCGATCCCCGA
>JANNAY010001045.1:0-3176 GCA_031384945.1 Deltaproteobacteria bacterium | reverse complement strand
CGAAGCAGCCGCCGCCGCCGTCGCCGCCGCCGTCGCCGATGCTGCCGATGTCGCTGAACGACGACGAGCCGACCGCGTTCCGTCCGCCGCCGGCGCCGCAGGCGGTGCCCGTGGTGCCGCCGGTGATGCCTGCTGCGTCGTCGCGCTCGGCGGCGATGACGGCGCCGCCGCGGCCGATGGCCGATCCTGCGTCCTCGCGTCCGGCGTCGCCGTCTTCAGGCGCCACCGACGGCTGGGAAGACTCCACCCCGCGTGGGCGGCCGCCGACGAAGAAGCCAGAGACGCCGGCCCCGGCGCCGCGGTCGCCGCCGATGGTCGAGCCGCGCGGTCCTGCAGCGCGCGTCGAGCCCCGCGTCGAGCCTGCGCGCGTCGAGGCTCGCGTCGAGGCTGCCGACGACCTCTACCCAGAGTCGAGCTTCGAGGTGTCGACCGAGGGCCTGCGCCCCGCCGCCCGGCTCAGCGACGTGTCGACCAGCGAGTTCCGCCGGCTCGGCAAAGAAGCGCCCGCGCCGTCGCCGCCTCCACCGACGACGCCGACGCGGGGGCCGCCGCCGCCGCCCCAGTTGAAGGCGCCGGCCACGCCGCTGAAGCCGTCGCCGCCGCCCCCCCCCGACGACGACGGCGATGACGGCCTCGATTTGACGTCGCCACCGTCGCAGATGCCTGAATCCATCGACGACGCGGACGGGGCGTTCGGCGACGACGGCACCCATGACCTGCCGGTGAGCAACGCCAGCTCGGCCGAGATCCTCGACAGCGCGATGGTCATCCGCCCCGCGGCCAAGCCGGGACCGCGCGCCGCGATTGCGCCCCCCATGGCCCGCGCTGACGGACCGCGCGCCGCTGACCCGCCCGGCAGCAACGGCAACGACGACGACGACTTCATGGTCGACCCCGACGCCACCATGAACCTGCCCGCCCGTCCGAAGTCGCAAGAGGGCAAGGCCCGCGTGCCGAAGGCGGCCTCAGGACAAGTCGCGGCGATCCCTTCGGGCTTCTCGGCTGCCGTCGAACCGCCGCAGAGCGCCAAGAACCGTCGCCCGCCCACCGAAGACATGCGCCGCAAGGCCCGCAACTTGATGGAGCAGGCGCAGAAAGATCACTCCATCGGCCGCATCGGCGCCGCTCGCATGAACGCCAAGCTGGCGACCATCTACGACCCCGACAACGACGAATTCAAACGCATCCTCGAAGGCTGGGAAGAGAAGCCGAAGGGGTCGCCCGCGACGGCGTCGTCGATGTCGCGGCCCGAGTACGTGCAGCTCTACGAGCAAGCGCAAGACCTCGAAGACGAGGGCGACATCGAGGGCGCCCTCGAGCTCTTGCAGAAGGGCGTGCGCATGGCGCCCAACGCCGCCGCGTTTCACAACCGCATCGGCGTGATTCTCGCGATGCGCAAGCGCGAGTTCGACCGCGCCGCCGCCGAGATCCAAAAGGCCATCAGCCTCGAGCCCGACAACCCGCACTACCGAAACAACCTCGGCAAGGTCATGCAGAAGGCCAACAAGCGGAAGGTGGGCTGAGCGACATGCTCTCCAGAAGTCCCGCTTCGACAGTTCTGCGATCGCCGAAATGAGTCGCTGCGACGTCATCGTCGATGAGAACGGCGCGTTCTCGATCGAGAGAAGCCCGGCCACGCACATGGTGCTGCCGGGCTTCGTCAACGCCCACAGCCACGCGTTTCAGCGCTGCCTGCGGGGGCGCGTCGAATCGCGCAGCAAAGACAACCCCAACGACGACTTCTGGTCGTGGCGCGACGCCATGTACGCCGCCGCCAATGCCGTCTCCGTCGACGACGTCAGGGACCTCGCCCGCTGGTGCTACCTCGACATGGTCCGCGCGGGTGTCACCGCCGTCGGCGAGTTTCACTACCTGCACCACGTCGGCGACGACCCGCTCGAGACATCGCGGGCCGTCGTCGAAGCCGCCCACGACGTCGGCTTGCACATCACGCTGCTCGAAACCGCCTACGCCCGCGCCGGGGCCGGTCGTCCGGCGACGGCAGCACAACAGCGCTTCATTTTCGAATCTGTCGAAGCGTACCTCTTTCACGTCGACAACGCGCGCAAGCTGGCGGGCGCGGGGGTGACCGTCGGGCTCGCGGTGCACTCGGTGCGCGCCTGTCCGCGCAGCTGGGTCGAGGCCATCGCGGCGTACGCGACGACGACGAAGCTGCCGCTGCATGTGCACGCCTGCGAGCAGCGCCGCGAGCTCGTCGAGTGCCACGACGAGCACGGCATGTCGCCCATCGCGCTCTTGCAGGCCTGCGGGGCGCTGACGCCTTTGACGACGCTGGTGCACGCGACGCACCTCGCTGACGACGACATCGCGACGATCGCTGCGTCGGGTGCTGTGGTGTGCCTGACGCCGTCGACCGAGCGCAACCTCGGCGACGGCCTCTGCCGCATCGCTGACCTGCATGCGGCCGGCGTCGCCCTGTGCGTCGGCACCGACAGCCACGCCCGCATTGACCTCGTCGACGAGGCCCGCAGCGTCGAAGACCACGAGCGCCTGCGCACCGAGAAGCGCTGCGTGCTGGTGCCGCCGGGCGGGCGCCTCGGCCCAGCGCTCGTGCCGATCATCAGCCGCAACGGGGCCAGAAGCCTCGGCCTGACGTCGTCACCGGGCAGCGTGATGGTGCCGATGCCCATCGAAGGCCAGGCCTTCGGCGCCGCCGCCGGCCTCGACGCCTTCTTCGTTGGAGGCGGCAGCGCCGACGTCTGCTACGACGTCGACAAACACGCCGACCGCGACGCCGACTGCGAAGGCCGCGCCCTGGCTGTGTTGCGAAAGCTGGCCCGATGACGCCGAACCGTGACGCCGCCCTGCTGTGGCTCGAGCAGTTTCTCGAGAAGCAAAAGCCCAACTTCGCCGACGACGCCCGCATGGTCGACACGGCGAAGAAGTTGTCTGAAGCCTACACGCAGAAGGGCGTCAGAGACCTCGACGACGACGCCGCCGCCTCGCTCGCCTACCTCGCCCACTTCGGACCCCGCGCCATCGTCGCCGTCAGCCGCGCCATGAGGGCCCTGCCCGCCGACGTCAAAGGCGTGGTCGTCGACGTCGGCGCAGGCTCAGGCGCCTCGGCGTTGGCGTGGTCGATGGCCGGCGCCGGCCGGGTTGACCTCGTCGAGACGAGCGCGTCGAGCCTCGACCTCGCCAAGAAGCTGCTGGGC
>JANNAY010000277.1:0-10132 GCA_031384945.1 Deltaproteobacteria bacterium | reverse complement strand
GATCATTGTCCAGAAGCTGACGCGCGAAGAGTTCGATGGGCGCGTTCAGCTCAAAGACATCAGCGACGCCGACTTGCAGACGTACTTCGACGCCCACAAGGCCGACTACCAAAAGCCCGAGATGGTCCGCGCCTCGATCATCGCGGTCGCCTTTGGCGCCGATAAGGCAGCAGCGAAGAAGACGGTCGACGCCGCGCAGAAAGAGGCGGCCGACCCGAAGAAAAAAGAAGACCGCAACGGGTGGAAAGACCTGGTGACGAAGGTCTCGACCGATGAAGCCAGCAAGCCCGCAGCCGGCGACATCCGCTACCTCGCCAAAGACGACGTCGTCTCGCGCTACGGCAGCGGCGCCGCTGACTGGCTCTTCTCGTCCGACGAGCAAAACGCCGTCAGCGCCGTCTTCGAAGGCAAAGACGGCTTCTATGTCTTCAAGCGCACCGGCAAGCGCAAGGCGATCGAGCGCTCGTTCGACCAGGTGAAGAACCAGATCAAGAACGTGGTCTACCGCGAGAAGCGCACCGCGGCCTTCAACACCTTCGTCGACGGCCTGCGCGGCAAGTTCAAGGTCGAGACCCACCCCGAGAAGCTTGACCAGCTGAAGATCAACGTGACCCCGCAGCAGCTGCAAGAGATGAACGGCGGCGACGATGGCCACGGCCACGGCGGCCTGCCGGCTGGCGTCGGTCCGATGATGCCCGCCGCACACGACAAGGGCGATGGCGACGGCGACGAAGCCTCAGGCTCTGGCGCGCCGGGCTGAGCGAGATCGTGATGTTGCGCACCTCTTTCGTCTCTTTCGTCGCCGCGTGCTGCGGTGTCGTCGTCGTTGTCGGCGCGCTCGGTTGCCCCACCGACCCGGGCGCCAAGAAGCACGACCCCGTCGCCATCGTCGGTGACGTCGTCGTCGACGAGCGCGCGGTGCTCGGCATCCTCGCCCAGCGCGGCGTCGCCCGCGTCGGCGACGCCGCGGCCCGCGCCGACGTCGTCAGCGAGATCCTGCACCAGCTCGTCGACGAAGAGCTGCTGCTGCAAGCGGCCAAGAAGGCCAGCATCACCGTCGCCGAAGAGTCCATCGATCGCGAGGTGCGCAACCGCGCTGAGGGATACGGCACCGGCAACTTTCAAAGCGTGCTCACCGCCGAGCAGCTGACGCTCGACGCCTTTCGCGACGGCATCCGTCGTCGTCTGATGCAAGACGCGTTTCTGCGCGTGAAGCTCGCCGGGCTGCCGCCCATCACCGAGCAAGAGATCCAGGCGCGTTACGACTCGACGTTCGCGCAGACCAAGCGTCCGCCGCAGGTGCGCGCGCGTCAGGTGCTGCTGCGCACCGCTGAAGAAGCGAAGCACGTGCTCGGCGAGATCCAGACCCGCAAGATCACGACCGAGGCGGCGGCGCAGAAGTATTCGGTCGGACTCGAAGCCGACGTCGGTGGCGACCTCGGCTGGTTCGCTCTCGGCGAGATGCCGAAGGTCTTCGACGTGTGCTTCTTGCTCGAGCCGGGGCAGGTGAGCACCGACGTCATCGCCAGCGACTACGGCTTTCACATCTTTCAAATCATCGACAAGCGTCCTGAGCGCACCGAGCCCCTCGCCGCCGTGCGCGACCAGATCGCCGAAGACCTGCTGCGCGAGCGGCAGTCCGCCGAGGTCGAGGCGATTCTCGCGGGCTTGCGCAAAGACAGCCGGGTCGAGATCAAGAAAGACGCCGTGAAGCGCCTCGTTGCGCTGCTGCCAAAGGCGCCTTCGACGCCGTCTGAAGTCATCGACGAAGGCAACGCCCGCGCCCTCGACTCCCACGACGACGGCATCGACCCGATTCCGCCGCTGCCCCGCTGACTGCCCGCCTGAAAGACGAAGCCATGCGCAAACACTTCTGCCTCGCCCTCGTCTTCGTGGTCGCCTCCGTCGGGCGCGCCGCCGATAGCGCGCCGGCGACCGCTGCCGCCGCCAAGGTCGACGAAGAGGTCGTCGTCGTCGAGCGCGTCGTCGCTGTGGTCGACAACGCCATCGTCTTGTCGTCTGAGGTCGAGGCCATCGTCGACGAGCTGAACCGCCGCGAGCCGGTCGCCGACGGCCTCGACAAGGTCGCTGTCGCTTGCCAGCGGCGCGAGCAGGTGCTCGACACCCTCATCTCTGAGCGCCTGCTCGAGGGTGAGGTGAAGAAGCTGCGCATCGACGTCACCAGCGCCGAGGTCGACCGCATCGTGCTCGGCACCATGCGCGACAACAACCTGACTGAAGAGCAGCTCAAGATGGCGCTGGGTCGTCAGGGCATGAGCCTTGATGAATACAAAGAACAGCTGAAGAAACAGCTGATGAAGATGAAGATTGTTCAGATCAAGGTGAAGCCGCGCGTGAACGTGACGGACACCGATGTGAAGACCAAGAAGATCCAGCAAGAAAAGGCGGCCACCACGGTCGGCTTCACCAAGGTGCGGGCGCGCCACATTTTGTGGCTGGTGCCGAAGGGCGCCTCGCTCGAGCAGGTCGACGAGCAGAAGAAAAAGGCCATGAGCGCCGCCGCCCGCATCAACAGCGGCGCCGCCTTTTCTGACGTCGCTGCCGAAGAATCCGAAGACCCGGGCAGCAAGACCCGCGGCGGCGACCTCGGGGCGTTCTCGCGCGGCGAGATGGTGCCCGAGTTCGAGCGCGTCGCCTTCGAAGCGCCGGTCGGCAAAGTCGTCGGTCCGGTGCGCACGGTCTTCGGCTGGCACTTGATTGTGGTCGACGAGCACGTCAGCGACGCCGCCGGCGATCCTGAGAAAGCGCTCGAGAACCTGCGCAACAACATGTACGAGCAAGAGACCGAAGCGCAGTTTAAACAGTACATCGAAGAGCTGAAGCGCGACGCCTACATTGAGAAGCGGCTGTCGTGCTGAAGGGCGACGTCTCTCTCGTCGACGTCGTGGTCGCTGGCGACGCCGTCTTCTTCGCCGTCGTCGTCTGCACCGCCTGTGGCGACGTCGCTGGCGTCTCTGTGAAACCGGCGACGGCGTTTGTCACCGGCGCCACCGACGTCAGCCCCGATGCTGTGGGCGCTGACGGCGCCCGCGTCGTCAGGTTCGACGTCGAGGCCGAACGCGGCGCCGTCGAATTCGCCGTCGACGTCTCCGTCACCGTCGCTGGCAAGACGATGAAGCTGCCCGGTCCGTCGGTGCCGGCGCGGGCATGAGCGAGAGCACGACTGCCTCGCCGTCCTCGCCGGGACGCTTTCGTGGTTGGGTGCGACCCGGACCCGTGCCGCCGCCCACCGACGTCGTCGTCGAAGCGGGCGAGAGCCTCGACTGGATCAGCGGGCACTGGCGCATCTTTCAGTACGAGAAGGGACACCGCTTCTCGGTCGACGACGTCGTCTGCGCTTGGTTCGCCACCACGCACGCGGCGCGCGTCGATCGCGCCCTCGACCTCGGCAGCGGCATCGGCAGCGTCGCCTTGTGCGCGGCGTGGCGTTTGCCTGGCGCGCGCTTCGCGACCATCGAAGCGCAAGACATCTCGCTGCGCCTCGCCAAGAAGTCGATCGCTTTCAACGGCGTCTCTGATCGCGTGACGCCGTACCTCGGCGACATCAGAGACAGCGCCCTCGTCGACGATGTCACGGCCCGCCACGGTCCCTTCGATTTGGTCACCGGCTCGCCGCCGTACTGGTCGGTGGGCACCGCGCTCGCGTCGATTCACCCGCAGGCTGTGCCCGCACGCTTAGAGGTGCGCGGCGACGTCGCCGACTACTGCAAGGCCGCTGCTCGCGCCCTCGCTCCTGGCGGCGTCTTCGCGCTGGTGCACCAGGCAGCCCACGACGCGCGCGTGCGGCGTGCGCTCGACGACGCTGGGCTGGCGTTGCTGGTCGTCCGCTTCGTGCGCTTTCGCGAGCAGGCGACGGCCATCGAGAGCGGCATCTCGCTCTATGTGGCGGCGCGCAAGGTCGACGTTCCACGCGGGTTCCACGGCGGACGCACGGGCAAACCCGTCGTCGAGCCCGACCTCGTCTTGCGCACCGTCGACGGCCGTGTGCACCCCGAGTACGCGACGGTGCGGCTCGCCTACGGCTTTCCGCCTGGCGACAGCGACCCCGACGAGCGCTGAGACGGCGTCAGCTGCCGTAGTCAGCAAGCACCACAAGCGGCGGCAACACGCAGCGCCCATCATCGACAGCACACGGCGGAGTGAGATCAAATCGATCGCAGCTGCGGTCGAGGTCGAGGTCGGCGCCGCCGCAGGGGCCGAGGCAGGCGGGGTCTTCGCTGACGTCGGCTTGTCCGTCGGCGTCGTCGTCGCAGTCGCGGCCGTCGCAGACCGCAAAGACGTCGCCGAGGCAGACGTCGGCGCAGGCGACGAAGCGGTCGCGGGCGGCGCGGGCGTCGTCGCCGGCCGCGCCGTCGTCGTCGAGGGCGTCGATGTCGACGAGGTCGAAGCCGACAACGCCGTCGCCGTCGACGTCGATGCCGCCGGCGGCGCAGGGTGATTTGTCGGCGAGCAGCATCAGGCCCCATTGGGTGACGGCGTCAGGCGCGGCCACCTGCGACAGCAGCACGCCCTGGCCGCTGCCGTCGACGAGGACGCCGTAGACGTCGAAGACGCCGGGCACGACGTCAAACGCTTCGCGTTGATCACTTGGCTGACGCCGCGTCGGGTTGCCGGTGGGCGGCGCGCCGGGCGCCATCAGCCAAACGTCGACATCACCCTGCGCTGGCAAGGCGACCCCGAAGCGCACCGCGACACGCGCCCGCCGCCCGCCGATCGGCGCGGCGACCAGGCGAAGGTCGCGCGACGGCTGTGGCGCGACCACGAGCGCTGACGCGAGGACGTCGGTGAAGGCGCAGAGCTGCACCGGTCCGCGGGCGACGCCGCCGACGACAAATGCGCCGTCGTCGCCGCTGACGGCAAAGGCTTCAGCGCCGAGGTCGCCGACGTCGACGGCGCCTACGCTGGCGCCGGTGCGGGCGACGGCGACGGTGGCGCCGACGACGGGGGCGCCTGCGTCGTCGACGACGACGCCGCCGTAGACGACGGTGCCGCTGACGACGACGTCGCCGAGGTCGACGCCCGAGACGCCGCCGTCGACGTTGACGGGTACGCTGACGGCGACGACAGCGGCGTTGTCGACGAGGCCGTCGCCGTCGTTGTCGTCGCTGAAGCGCACGATCCACGTGCCGAGCGAGAGGCCGTTGGCGGCGAAGTTGCCGGCGTTGTCGGCGCGGCGCACGAGCGCAGCGCCGTCGACGGAGACTTTGACGAAGGCAGCGGCGTCGCCGTCGTCGCGCACGGCGCGGCCTTTGATGGTGCCTGGCGTCAGACCGTCGGCGCGCTCGAGCGAGAAGCAGCCGCCCACGGCAACAACGACGACGACCACCGAGGCTGAGGCGCAGCGCATCGGCCGACGCTGGGCCGGATCACGCCGCGGGAAAAGACAGGCCTTCGTCAGCGCCCGTGAGCCCGCGTCTGACGGCAGCGACGACGCCATCGACGTCGAGGTCGCCGGTGTCGACGACGAGAGACGCCTCGGCGTAGAGGGGGGCGCGGGCGCTCCACAGCGCATCGAGCTCGGCGCGCGCTGACGAGCGCTCGGCCATGGGCCGCTCGTCGCCCTGCGCACGCACGCGGTCCCAGTGCAGCTGCGGCGCGGCCTTCAACCACACTGTGAACGTGCGTTGGCGCAACATCGACCACGTCTCGCGGCGCGTGACGACGCCGCCACCGACGGCGACGACGACCGCGCCGCCATCGACGACGTCGGCGACGACCTGGGCCTCGAGGGCGCGCACCCGCGGCTCGCCGTGCAGCTCAAAAATGGCACCGAGCGAGAGGCCGCTCTCTTGCTCGATCAAGCGATCCGTCTCGACAAAGGCCCAGCCGAGGGCGCTGGCGAGCGCGCCGCCGACTGTGGATTTGCCCGCGCCCCGCAGCCCCACCAGCGCGATCGGCCGCGACTTGCGACGACGCTGCAGCAGCGCAGCGACGTCGACGCCAAAGGCGTTGGCGAGGTCTTCGAGCGAGCGCAGCGTCGGGTTTGCTTCACCGGCTTCTATAAAAGCAACCAAACGCAGCGCGCGGCCGCTGCGTTTGGCGACGGTGGCGATGGTCCACCCGCGCACCGTGCGCAGCTCACGCACGTGTCGACCGACGATGGTGGAGAGGGGCGAGGCAGACACGCCCGTGCTCTGCCCCGACTGACCGCACCTTCCAAGCGGGTCGTGATCCGGGTGAGCTTCCGACCCATGAACACGCAGCGCGCCCTCACCCTCTTCTTCTGCGTCGTCGCGTGCGCCGCCGGCTGCCCGAAAGAGCCAACGCCGAACACGCCGACGACGACGACGAAGCCCGCCGATGAGGATCCCGAGATCGCGCAGATGAAAGAGCCGGCCAAGCGTGAAGAAGCGCCCCTCTTCAAAGACACAGGCGACCTCGACGCCATCAAGAAGCGCGGATCGTTGCGCGTGCTCGTCTACGGCCACGGCGAAGACGTCTTGCCGCGCGCGGGCGCGTCGATGAGCGACAGCGAGCAGACGGCGACGGCGCTGGCCACGCACCTCGGCGTCAAGGCCGAGCTCATTTCGGTCGACGCCTTCAAAGACCTCATCCCGTACCTGCTCGAGGGCAAGGGCGACGTCATCGCCGCCCGGCTCTCGGTCACCGATGAGCGCAAGAAGCTCGTGGCGTTCACGCGCGCCACCACCGTGGTCGACGAGCTGCTGGTGTCCAAGAAGGGCGATGCGGCGGCGCCCAAGAAGCCCGAAGATCTTGCTGGTAAGACCATTACGATCCGCGCATCTTCATCATACCGTGAGAGTCTCGACAAGTTGGCACTCAAAGAGGCAAAAGGCGTCGCGCTCGCAGACGCTGCCGAAGGACGCGACACCGAGCACCTGGTCTTCGACGTCAGCGAAGGTAAGCTCGCATACACCGTCTGTGATTCTGACCTGTTCGCTAACATTCAGGCATACAACGATAAGGTTGAGTCGACGCTCGTCATTCGCAACAACCGCGAGATCGCCTTTGCGGTGCGGCCGACGAACACGCAGCTGAAGACAGCGGCCGACGCTTGGTTCATCGAGCGGTTGCTCTCGGCCCACGCCAAAGAAGCCGAGAAGCTTGACCTCGACGGCATCAAGAAGCGCGGCTCGATCCGCATGCTCACGCGCAACAACGCTGTCAGCTACTTTCTCTACAAGGGCACGCAGCAGGGCTTCGACTACGACTGGGTCAAGCTGTTCGCCAAAGAGAACGGGCTGCGGCTCGACGTCGTCGTGCCCCCCGAAGCGAAAGACCTCATCCCGTGGCTCAACGAGGGCAAGGGCGACCTGATCGCAGCGCAGATGACCATCACGCCCGAGCGCCAGAAAGACGCGAGCTTCTCGCCCGCCTACGCCTTCGTCGACGAGGTGCTGGTGCAAAAGGCGTCTGAGCCGCCCATCACCGACGTCGCGCAGCTGAAGGGCAAGACCATCCACGTGCGCAAGTCGTCGTCGTACAAAAAGAGCCTCGAGGCCCTGCAAGCCCAGGGCGGCTTCACCATTGCCTTTGCCCCCGAAGACCAAGAGACCGAGACCCTCATCGCCCGCGTGGCCGCGGGCGAGATCCCCCTCACTGTCGCCGACAACACCATCGCCGCCGTCGAACTGTCGTGGCGCAACGACATCCAGACCTCGCTCGTCGTCCACAGCGGCAACGAGATCGCCATCGCCTCGCGCAAAGAGGCCGCGAAGCTGAACGACGCCCTCGCCGTCTTCGTGAAGAAGCACGTCAGCAAGGCCGACGACGGCAAGGTCAAGGGCTCCGTCGACTACAACGTCTTGAAGCGCATGTATTTTGAAGCCAAGCGCAAAGCCGAAGAAGCCAAAGAGGATTTCAAAGAAACTGGCAAGATTTCAGCCTACGATGAGCTCATTCGAAAGCACGCAACCAACTACGGCATTGACTGGCGCCTGATGGCGGCTCAGGCCTACCAAGAATCGCACTTCGATCCCGCGGCCAAGAGCTGGGTGGGTGCCCTCGGGCTCTTTCAGGTCATGCCCGCCACCGGCGCTGAGATGGGCTTTCACAAGCTCACCGAGCCTGAAGAGGGCATTCACGCGGGCGTGCGCTACATGGCCCAATTGATTGACTCTTTTGACAAAGACATCCCCTTCAAGCACCGCGTGCGCTTCGCCCTCGCCGCCTACAATGCTGGCCGCGGCCACGTCGAAGACGCCCGCCGGCTGGCGCAAGAGATGGGCTTAAATCCCAACAAGTGGTTCAAGAATGTCGAGGTGGCCATGTTGAGGCTGCAAGATCATGCTGTGGCCAAGAAGATGCGTCATGGATACTGCCGCGGTGAAGAGCCCGTAAAGTATGTTAGTGAGATCCAATCCCGCTACGACAACTACGTCACGATCGTGCCCGATCCGGGCCTCGACAAGCAGAACCAGTAGGGGCATTGCGAGCGCATGACATCTCCTTTGCTGCTGGTCTCGACGAACGCGCACGTCACCACGCTGACGATGAACGACCCGCGCCGGCTCAACGGGTGGACGAACGAGCTGATGAGCGCGCTGCAGGCAGCGATGAAGACCGCTGCCGACGACGTCGAGACCAGGGTTGTCGTGCTGACCGGCAGCGGCAGCTACTACAGCGCCGGCGTCAACCTCGGCGGCACGATGAAGCTCGCGCACCCGAAGGTGCTCCGCGCGCAGATCATCGAGCACAACCAGGCGCTGTTCGACCTCTTCATCGACTTCCCCAAGCCCATCCTCATCGCGGTCAACGGCCCGGCCATCGGGGCGACGGTGACGTCGGCGACGTTGTGCGACGCCGTCATCGCCGCCACCTCGGCGACCTTCCTCACGCCCTTCGATCGCCTCGGCGTCCCGCCCGAGGGCTGCTCGAGCGTCTTGTTCGCCCGCTTGATGGGCCCAGCGAACGCCAAGCGCATGCTCGGCCCCGAAGGGTGGAAGCCGACCGCCGCCGAAGCCCTCGCCGCCGGCCTCATCGGCGAGGTCGTCGCCGACGCCGACCTCGCTGCTGCGGCGCAGCGCACCGCCGAGGGTTGGGTGCGCGACGGCAAGACGCGAAGCTTTCGCGCCAACGCCACCCGCGACGAGCTCAAGGCCGTGAACGCCAAAGAGTCCGTCGCCGTCGCCGATGCCTTCTTGAGCCCGCGCTTCTTGAGCGGTCAGTACAAGTTCCTGCGCAGCAAAAAGAAGCTCGGGCCGGCGGCGATGTTCCTCGCGCTGCGCGTGAGCCACCCGCTGTGGTCGCGCCTGCTCTGACGACGTCTACGGCGCTCTGCAAAGCAATCGTCGTCGTCGCCCGCGACCTGTTTCTCCGAGCCTCGCGTTCCCCGTAGCGGCCGAGGCGCTGAAGCAAAGCGAGAATGTTTGCGCCGCGCCCACGGGGTCTCAAGATTGGTCACATCTCGGGTTTGTCGGATCGAGCTCCGAGCGTCGTCGCTCCCCGCCCCCCTCGCCCAGGCCCGGACCCCAAAGGTTTGGGGTAGAAGTCGCGGTTTCATGATGCATTTCGGCGCGACGATCAACGACGATCGTCGTCGGCAATCAACTGCTGCCTGTTCGCTCGAGTTGCGATCCTGCACCCCAAAATTTTGGGGTCCGAGCCTGGGCGAGGGGGGCTATTTGGCGACGATGCTCGCCAACGATCTTCCGAGATGTGACCAATCCCGAGCGCTGCGCGCGGGGCAAACCCATCTCCCGCCCTTTCCTGCCCGGGCATCTCAAGGGAAGCATGCCGAGCGCTCGACGACGTCACGGGGATCGATTTCCCCCCGGTTTCGGGGGGCCGGGGGGGCTTTCACCAAGGCCGCCGGGCCACCAGTTGAGGTTGCCGAGCAGCTTCATCGTCGCCGGGACGAGCACCGCGCGGACGATGGTGGCGTCGAGAAACACCGACAGCGCGATGCCGAGGCCGAGCTGCTTCATCGTCAAGACTTGCGAGAAGCCAAAGGCGCCCACGACGACGATGAGCAAGAGCGCGGCGCTGGTGATGGTGCGACCGGTGCGCTGCAATCCTGTGGCGACGGCAGCCTCGGTGTCGCCACCGTTCTTGATGGCCTCTTCACGGACCCGGCCGAGGAGCAGAACTTCGTAGTCCATGCTCAAACCGAAGACAAAGCAGAACATGACGAGTGGCGTCGTCGCGTCGG
>JANNAY010000992.1:0-2552 GCA_031384945.1 Deltaproteobacteria bacterium | reverse complement strand
AGGTGAAGAAGGCGAAGGCGAAGGCACCCCCGACGCCCGCGAAGACCTCCCCGCCGACCTCGTCGCTGCGGTCGACGCCGCGGCCGCCGCCTGCCTCGAGAACTTCGAAGGCCTCGACACCGTCGAATCCGCCGACGACATCGACGCGTTCACAGACACCCTCACCGACTTCTTCTTGAGGGATTGGCAGCGCCGGGCCAACGACGGCGACGTCGACCTCGACGCCGCCGGGGTCGCCGCCTGCATCGCCGACCTGGCGACGCCGGCCTGCCTCAACGGCATCTTTCCCAACGAGATCTTCTCTGAGTGCGAAGCGATCTTCGTCGGCACGCTGCCCACCGGCGCCGTCTGCGAAAGCGCCTCGCAGTGCGTGAGCGGCAGCTGTGACAACTGCGCCTGCGCCGCCGGCCAGCGCCCCGCGCCCACCGACAGCGACCTCGTCGTCTGCAACGCCGACACCGACTGCGGCGCCAACAACGTCTGCGCCTTCGTCGGCGACGCTCGCGCCTGCATCCCCGTCTGCGACGCTGACGCCGATTGCGGCGTCGGCAGCGTCTGCGAAGAAGGCCGCTGCCAGGAAGACGGCGGCGGCGAAGAATTCTGTGAATTCAACACCGACTGCGCCGACGGCCTCGTCTGTGCCGACGAGTTCTGCGTCGAAGCCCGCGTCGTCGGTGACGACTGCGAGTTCTCTTGCGGCTCAGACGACCTGCTGTGCAGCTTCGAAACCAGCACCTGCGTCGCCGCCCCCGGCGAAGGCGCCGCCTGCGTCGACTTCGCCTGCGCCCGCGGCTTCACCTGCAACGACGCCGAGGTCTGCGTCGCCGCTGCTGCGATCGGCAGCCCCTGCTCGAACGGCAGCGACTGCGCCGCCGACGCCTTCTGCGACTTCAACGTCGACGGCGAGCCCGTCTGCGCCGCCACCGCCGCCATCGGCGAAGCCTGCAGCAACGACGAAGGCTGCGACGCCGGCGCCCTCTGCGACTTCAGCCGCGAGCGCTGCGTCAGTGGCGTCCGCGCCGCCCTCGACGCCGACTGCTCTGCTTCGCTCTGCGAGGCGGCGCTCGTCTGCGCCACCGTGGGCGCTGAGCAGCTGTGCCGTCCGCTCCAGCTCGGCGTCGCCATCGGTGATGTGTGCACGCAGGTCGCTGGCACCACCACCTGCGGCTTCCTGCAGGTCTGCGACGTCGACGTCTGCGCAGCCATCGACATCGTCGACGACGGCGCCTGCAGCCGCGACCAGACCACCGGACCCCTCTGCCGCGGCAGCTTCATCGGCAACCGCCAGTGCGTCGTCGTCGGCGAAGGCAACGAAGGCACCTGCGGCGACCTGCCCGGCCGCGGTGACGACTGCAGCAACAGCGGCCGCTGCGCCGACGGCGACCAGTGCTCGTTCGACGACGCCTTCGAGGTCGCCACCTGCAGCGCCGCCCCCGCCGTTGGCGACGTCTGCCAAGGCGACTTCGACTGCGGCGCCTTCGTCTGCGACGCCGGCGCCTGCGTCGCCATCGAAGACCTCGACGCGGGCTTCGAAGCCGGCAGCTGCGAGCCCTTCGACGAAGAACCCTGAGTCGCGTCTCTGAAAAAGCGCCCACCGGTGCGAGCCGGTGGGCGCTTTTTTTTTGTTCAGCGCTCGAGCTGGGTCCGCACGGCGGCGCGGGCGCGGGCGAGCCGGCTCTTCACCGCCTCTTCGCCGACGCCGAGGGCCAGGGCGACGTCGTGGGCGCTCTGTCCTTCGAGATCGCGCAAGACGATGACCGCGCGCTGCTCGGGGGTGAGCGCGGCGATGGCGGCGTGAACGCGCCGCACCAGCTCGAAGCGCAACAGCGCTTGTTCCGGCGTCAGGTCGGCGGCGGCGACGTCGTCGAGGGCGCTGTCGTCGGCGTCGAACGAGACGCCGAGGCTGCGGGTGAACCGTCGCATCAGGCGAAAGCAGTTGTGCTTCACCACCCGCAACAGCCAGCCCAGCGCCGAGCCGCCTTCGATGACGTCGCGCCGGGCCGCCAGGCGCACGAACGCGTCTTGCACAGCGTCATCGACGTCGGCGCTGCTGCGGCAGACGGCGCGGCCGAAGCGGTAGACGCGGTCGTGGTGATCGCGGACGAGGACCGCGAGGGCGTCATCGTCGACGGCGGCGACGTTCACGGCGCCACGCTGCAGGTGTTGCGGCCCAACATGCGGTTCATCAGGCACGAGCCGCTCGCCGCCGTAAAGAGCAAGACGACGACGCCCGCGCCGCCGGCGGCGAGGACCCACACCGGCACCAACGACGCAGACAAAAAGAGACCCGCACCGAGCCCAAGGGCCAACACGGTGCGGGCGATGCGTTCCGACGTTCCAACGTTCTTCAGCACAGATCCTCCAGGGGTTCATCTGAAGGAGCCACGAAGACGCAAAAGGAGTCGGCTACTCCGTCGGCGGCGTCGAAGGAGCCGGCGGCGTCTCGTCGGCGTCTTTGGGTTTGCGACCGCGGCCACGGCCGCGACCACGTCCACCGCGGGGGCCGCGCTCTTCTTCGACCTCTTCGACAGCGGGGGCAGCGACGACAGCAG
>JANNAY010000975.1:0-1518 GCA_031384945.1 Deltaproteobacteria bacterium | reverse complement strand
AGTACCAGTACCTCGTCGAGATGGACGGCAAAGAGATCGGCCGCCTGCCGCTCTTTGAAGTGAAGGTCGAAGGCGAAGCCCCCGCGGCGCCGGCGCTGGCGTCGACCCCCGAGCCCTGAGACCTCACCCTCGCTTCGCTCGACCTCTCCAGGCCAATTCGCGGAACGCGGGCCGCGGCCGCTCGCAAAGCCTCGCTGTGGAGAGGTGAAGACCTGGACGCGACTTGGACGCTTCGGCGCCGTCGTCGACGCCCTGATCACCGGCGGCAGAGAAACGCGTCGATCTTGCCGCACACGGCGTCGTTCATGCCGCCGCCCCTGAGCTCGAGGCAGTCTTCGTCACCGCCAAAGTTGTTCGGCTCGTCGGCAGCAAAGAACAGCCGAGTGGGCGGAATGTTCGCGCCGTTCTCGTCGACGAATTCGCCTTCGACGGCGGTGTCGTCGCCGTTGATCCACATCTCGAGCAGCTCGGCGCCGGCCAAGAAGGTCTGCAGCGCGTTGCGCTGGTTGTTGCTGTCGACGAGGGCGAGCCGCCGGCCGTCTTCGGCGCAGGCGACAACGGCGGTGGCGTGGTCGTACTGCTCGAGGTGCAGATCGAAGGTCGCGCCGCCGGCGTTGGTGCTGATGAAGGTGCAGGCGAGGGCGTGGCGGTCGTCGTCGTCGTCGCAGTCCGGCAGCGACGGCGGTGGCTGCGGCAGCGGCGGCGGCGGCAACGGCGCTGCGCAGGCGACGTGGGCTTGGGCGGCGCCGTCGTTGTCGCGGTCAGCGACGTCGATGGCGGCGACGGCGGCGGCGGCGTTGTTGTCGTCGCAGTCGGGGCCGGCCTCGCAGCCGTCGCCGAAGCCGTCGGCGTCGGCGTCGACGCAGTCGCGGCTGGGGGCGACGCGCTCGCAATAGAAGCGGTTCAAGATGTCGACGCAGTCGACGTCGATCCAGCCGTCGGCGCCGACCGAGATGCAGTCCTGGTTGTCGATGTTGTTGGGTTGGTTCGGCGCGAAGTCGGTGAACTGGATCGGCTGGCCGTCGCTGTTGACGAAGGTGCCCTCGCTGGCGACGTCGGTGCCGTCGATCCAGACGCCGCGGTTGATGCCGTCGCGGGCCTCGACGGCCGCCTCGGTTGGTCCGTCTTCGATGCGCAGCAGGCGGTGGCCAGGACGTGAGGCGCACGACGCCAGCGCCGCCGGCTGCGTCAGCTGCTCGTTGCAAAACAGCACGGGTTTTTCGGCGAGCACGACGGTGACGCAGCCGCAGACGTCGTCTTCGTCAACGAGGCCGTCGCAGTCGTTGTCGCGACCGTCGCAGACTTCTCCGTTTCTTTGGCCTGCGTCGCGGTTGTCGCAGTCGACGTCGGCGCAGAGGCCGTCGTCGTCGACGTCGTCGCAGGGGACTTCGCCTTCGCCCTCGCCTTCTCCTTCACCTTCTCCTTCGCCGCCTTCGCCTTCTCCTTCGCCGACGACGCCTTCGCCTTCTCCCTCGCCCGCTTCGCCTTCGCCCTCTCCTTCTTCGCCCTCGCCTTCTC
>JANNAY010000938.1:0-3189 GCA_031384945.1 Deltaproteobacteria bacterium | reverse complement strand
CGCTGTCGCCGCCGCTGTCGATGGTCTGCACGCACAGCGGCGTGCCGTCGAAAGAGTCGATGAAGCGCTCGCGCAACCCGGAAATGACGACGTCGACGTCCACGGCGGCATCTTGGGCGCCGTCGTGCGGCGGCGCAAGCGTCGTGATCAGGCGCTGGTCAGAGCGGCGTCGACGACCACAGGATCGCGCTCAAGAAGCCCTGTCGGCTTGGACCGCGCTAAACCGCTACCGTCGCGTGTGCGTTGGAGTGTGTGGTGAAGCGTGTTTTGCTGACCGTGTTGGTGCTGGCGACGCTGTCGTCGTGTGCGCCGCGCCCGCGGCCCGAGCGCGAGCGCATGGGCGCCTCAGAGATTGTCGGCGCTGGCGACTTTCCTGACGCTCGCGCCGTCGTCTTGCTCGACCGCACCGAGATCACGTTTGCCCAGACGACGAAGTCGATCTTGCCCGTCGCCGAGGTGCTGACGACGCGGCGCATTCAGGTGCTGACCGCCGCAGGCAAAGACCTCGCGCGGGTGCTGGTGCCTTTCGACGAGCGCTCGCGGGTGTTCTCGATCCAGGCGCGCACCATGAAAGGCGGCGCGGGCGGCCGCGTCGTCGAGATGAACGACGCCGCCATCATCGACGTCGACCGCTTCAAAGAGGGCGACCCCGCGGCCCGCATCTACGACGGACCGGGCTTCAAGATGGCCCGCGTCCCCGACGTCGAAGTCGGCGACGTCTTCGAAGTCACCACGCTGGTGCGCTTTCGCGATCCGCGGTTTCTCGAGCCCGCCGTCGTCGGCGGCGATCTGCCGCTCGTGCGCGGCGAGGTCGTCGTCAACGTGCAGAAGAACCTCGACGTCGACATGCGCGTCACCAAGCAAGCCGTGGTGACCGATACGAAGCCGACGCGCATTCCAACGACGGTCAAGCTGCTGACAGAGAAAGAACCGCTGACCGAAGAGCAGTCGTCGGGCACGCGCTACGCTTGGGTCTTCGATCGCACCCCCGCCGTCTTTCCTGAAGGCGACGCCGCCGACGGCCGCGCCCTCGCCACGCAGGTGCATTTGTTGTTGAAGACCGGTCAGGGCGCCTTTCGCAGCATCGACGACATCGCCGCCTGGTACCGCGAGATCGTCGGCAACAACGAGAAGCCCGACGCCGCCACCAAAGAAGAAGTCGCCCGCATCGGCGTCAAGGGCGGCAAGACCGAGAAGCTCGCGCTCGTGCAGCGCTACCTGCAAGACGAGATCAAAGATGCGCCGGTGTTCATGAACCTCGCCGCGCTGCGCGCCCGCACTCCCGGTGACGTCGTGCGCTTTCAGGTCGGCGACGCCAAAGACCAGGCGAGCTTGTGCCTCGCCATGCTGCGGGCCGTCGGCATCGATGGCTTGCCGGTGCTCGTGTCGCGTGCCGGCTCGTTCGCCTCGATTCCCGATTTGCCGACGCCAGCGCCCTTCAACCACGTCGTCGTCGCCGTGCCTGCTGGCGGCAGCTACAACTGGATCGATCCGTCGACGCCAGGGCTGCCGCTGGGGCGCTTGCCGGGTCTGCTGCAAGGCGCAGTGGGCATCCTCGTGACGCCGACCGGCGGCGAGCTGATCAACCTGCCCGAAGACGATGCCGGCAAGAACGTCGTCGACGCCCGCCTCGAGCTCACCCTCGACGGCAGCGGCAACGTGAAGGGCCTGATGCGGGCGTCGCTCTCGGGCGTGCCCGCCTCGCGCGGCAAAGAGATCTTCGCGCTGCCCGAAGAGAACCAGGCCGAAGCGATGCGCGGCCTCTTGCTCGGCGACCCCGCGGGCGATCCTGAAGCGCGCCCCGGCATCGGCTTCGTCGACGTCTTTCGCGTCGCCGGCACCGTGCCGCGCGGCGAAAAAGATGAAGCGCTCAAGGTGCAGGTGCGCCTCGCGCCGCTCAACCTCGGCGGCACCAACGTCTCGCCCGACGACATCATCGGCCGCGCGTTGGGCTTTCTCTGGCGCGAAGGGCGCCGATCGCCGGTCTTTCTCGGCGCCCGCACGACGTGGAAGGTGCGCGTCGACCTGAAGATGCCCGAGGGCTACGGCGTCGCCGAGCTGCCCGTCTCGCTCGACAAGCCGAGCGCCCTCGTTCACATCGAAGAACGCTGGGCCGTCGCCGACGGCGTGCTTTCGTTTCAACGCACCTACACAATCACCGAACGCGTCGTGCCACCCGAGCGCTACGACGAGCTGCGCGCCCCCGTCGTCGCCTCGTGGGCACGCGCGAGGCAAGTCGTGCGCGTCGTCGCTGGCGGCGACCGCGGCGCCGCCTACGGCAAAGATGACTTTTAACGGCTGACGACCTCAGCGAACCGACCATCGCGTGTCGACGTTGCACTGCGTCGAACATCAGTGGGCGAGCGAGGCGATGAAGCGCGAGAAACCAACCAGCTGCTCGCTGCTGCCTTCGACCTCGAGCCGCAGCTCGACGCGGAGCCCCCGCCAGCGCGACTGCTGCTGGCGACGCCGTACGCCGAAGCTCAGCACCCGCCGGTCGATCTCGCGCAGCGTGTCGGGCCACGACCAGATCGCGACGTCGAGAGTCAGAGAGCGCGAGGGCTGCATGTTCGAGAGCCTGGACGCCATCGGTGACAGCGGCGTGACGGCGCGGCAAATCCTCGCGATGCTGCTGACGTGCGCGCCCTCTTGCCCCTGCTGCTGATCGCGTCGTGTGGTTCGTGTCCGACGACGACGACGACACCGACGACACCGACGACGACGACGACGACGCTGACATTGGCGTCGACGTCTGAGCCTTCGTCGCTGTGTCCGCTGTTCTCTGACGGCGGCGCCTCCGCCGAGGTGCAAGGGCTGCTCTTTCGCGAGCTGGTGCAACTGACGCAAGACGGCCGCGTTGCCGATCTCGCCGCGAAGATTCCGAAGCTCGGCGACGGCGCCGTCGTCGACGCCGCCGGCCGCCTCGTGGTCGATTGGACGCTGCGCGACGACGCCTACTGGTCAGACGGCACCGCGGTCACCGCCGCCGACGTCGTCGCCGGGTGGAAGGTGGCGCTCGACGACAAGCTGCCCGTCACCACCGGTCGCGATCAGGCAAAGAAGGTCGAGAGCGTCGTCGCCGTCGACCCCCATCACGTGCGTGTGACGTGGAAGACGCCGACGCCGTCGTTCGCCGACCAACGCCAACACCGCGTGCTGCCCGCGCACCTCGTGCTGAACACCGACGGC
>JANNAY010000914.1:0-1550 GCA_031384945.1 Deltaproteobacteria bacterium | reverse complement strand
CGCTGCCGCCGCGCGCCGGCGCGTCATGCTCCGCGCAGACGCAGCAGAGACCGCGAATTGGGCTCTGCTGCAGCTTCGCTCTGTCGCAGCCAAGGCTCCGCTCATTACGACGGCTCCGACGAGCTTCGTGCCGTACCTGCTCATGTTTTTTCGGGAGATCGACGCGGCCGCTCGTGAACGTCGTCGGAGAGCAGACCTGCGCGCGGATGCGAAGGACACGACGAAGGTGGCCCGCGACCTGTTGCGCAACTTCAGGCTCAACGACCCGCTCCTCTGGACAGCTGCTCAGCGCTTTCGACCCTATTTGGTGAGTCTCCGTCGACAGTCAGCCGCAGCGGAACGCGAGTACCTCGAGACTTTGCACAAGCCGTTCGCGGACGCTCTGCGCTCCACCAAACCGATCCCCATCGTCGACGAACACGTCTCTGGTTGCCCAAAGCCCGGCGGCACAAGAAGGCGCAGCATCAATGGTGCGCAGGGCTGCATGAACTGCCTTTACGCACACGCGCTTCGGGCCAAGTCGCTGAAAACCGCATTCACCGCCGTCTACTGCGGCTGGGCTGCCAATCGCGCCGCCGATGTTTTGCCGAGCACGAGCACGTGCGTCGCCATCGAAGAGCACATAGCTGAAGCGAGCAAACGCCGGGCACGCATTGCCGAGCTCGACAAGATCCTGGGCAACCGGCCTCGCGCCCACCGCCCCGGACTCACGGAGGCGAAATCCTCGTCGCACGTCAACGTCTCGGCGCCGACGTCGTCCTCAACGACCGACGCAGACTGGGTGGACCCGGATGACCCGTGGACCTAGCCGGCGGCAGCCGAAACCGTCTCGGATGAGACGGTTCTCCACTTCTTCAATCGGAGAACTGACGGCCGGCGGGCCCGCCGTCGTGAAGGGCCGCCGCTCGCTGACGTAGCACCGATCTCGGGCAAGCCTGCGCGATGCGCACCATCCCCGCCCACGCCCCGGCCTGGCACCCCGACGCCTGCACCACAGACATCCCGCACGGCGACGTCGTCGTCGAGGTCGTCTTCGTCTCCCGATGCCTTGCCGGTTTTGACGTCGCTGACTGCGTCGACAGCACTGGCCGCCGCTGGGCCGCTGCCGTCGCCGACCTCACGGCCTGAATCTCGCCCGCAACTTCGCGGCGACGAACGGCGCCAAGCCCTCCCAGCGCGGGAGCGCGCCGAGCTTGTTGCCGATGTCGCCGTCGGTCTCGATGAAACGCGCGACGTCTTCGACGGCGGCGTAGACGACGACGCCGCTGCTGGCGGCAACGGCGCCGAGGCAGGCCTCAGCGCGACTGAAGGTCTCGTTGAGCCGGGCTGCCGCCTCTCTTCGCTCGTTCCACAAGGCAGCGCCGCGGTTGAGCTCGAGGCGACGGGTCACTTGGAGCGCGGCGACCAGGTCGCGCGCCGCCGCGACGAGGTCGCCAACGTCGTCGGCTTCAGCGCGAGCTGCAGCCGCGTCGGCGCGGGCGGCGTCGACCGCGAAGAGGGCGTCGGCGAGCTGCTCGTAGGCGTCGTCGAGGCGGGTGGTCTGGAAGGTG
>JANNAY010000264.1:0-2390 GCA_031384945.1 Deltaproteobacteria bacterium | reverse complement strand
CTGCAGCAGGCCGAGCTCCCCTCGGCGAAGGGTCCGAAGACCTTGCGCGTGCGGCCGCAGCTCGACCTGTTCCAGACCAAACGCCCGCGCTGACGTCGTCGTCATCGTCGTTGTGGTCGTCATCGTCATCGTCGTCGTGGGCGCCTGCGAATGCTCTTGCTGATCGTCTGCTGCGCCGCGTTCTTCACGACGGCGTTTCTCGCTGGCTCTCAGACCACCTCGCGCTCGCGTCGTCGGCGTGGCAACAGACGCCCATGACGAAGTCGCACCCGTCGCCGCAGTCGCGCCTCTTCATCGCGCTCGTGCTCGTCGCCGTCAGCGGCTGCGACTGCGAGGCCGACCCCGTCGTCGAGATCATCTGCGACTTCGAGGTCACCGCCCTCGGCGGCGACGAGGTCGACTTCGGCACCGTCGTCGCCAACGACGGCCGCCGCGAAGCCAGCTTCGTCATCGACAACACCGGCAACCAGCCGCTCACCGAGCTGAGCTTCACGCTCAGCGGTGGCAACGGCGACCAGTACAGCGTCGACGTCCCCGACGGGTTCAAGGTGTCGCCGAGCGAAGACGAGGCGCTGATCGTGTCGTTCGAGCCCACGCAGGCGACGGTGCTGCAGGCGACGTTGAGCATCGGCCACCCGCAGCTCGGCGCGAAGAAGTGCCCGGTCCACACCATCACGCTGAAAGGCGAAGGCATCCTCGCCCCCGTCGTCGACGCGGGCGTCGACGCAGGCGTCGAAGACGGCGGCTTCTTCGTCGACTCCGGCGTCCTCGACGCCGGCTTCGTCGAAGACCCCGACGGCGGCGTGATCCTGCCGCCCGACGCCGAGTGGCGCGCCTACGGCGGCTTCGAAGAGGCCCGCGCCGGCTTCGCCAGCGTCGAGCTGTTGAGCGGCGAGCTCCTCGCGATCGGCGGCTGGGGCGAGAACGGCAAGGTCCTCGACAGCATCGAGAAATTCGACCCCGCCACCGGTCGCTCGCGCATCGTCGCTCGCATGGGCCAGCCGCGCGGCGAGCCCGGCGCCGTCATGATCGCCGACGGACGCATCGCCATCGTCGGCGGCCGCACCGCCTCGGTGCAGGGCGTGGTCAACACGACCATCGAGCTCTTCAACCCCACCAACGACGCGCTCACCTGCCCCGGATTGCAAGCCGACGACGACGACCTCTGCACCGACAACGGCGCCGGCTTCTTGCAGCGCGCCCGCATCAACCCGATCGTGACGTCGTTGGGCAACGCCGTCATCGTCGTCGCCGGCGGCCGCGGCCTCAACGGCGCCGGCGCCGAAGTCGCCTTCGCTGGCGGCGACGCCGTCGACGTCAACAGCGGCGTCGTCACCGCCGCCGGCGACGTCGGCGCCCGCGTCGACGAAGCCCGCGTCGTTGGCGCTGACGGCTCTTTCTTGCAAATCGGTGGACGCAACGCCGCCGGCACCCCCCTCGCCGACATCGTCAAATTCGACGGCGCCACCCGCACGGTCTCCAACGTCGGCACCCTCCCCGGCCCCCGCGCCGCGGCCGGCGCAGTCGCCCTCGCCGACGGCAGCGTCTTCGTCAGCGGCGGCACCGGCGGCAACGGCGCCGCCCTCGACGACGCCGTCGTGCTCAGAGACGCCTTCACCGACAACACCATCGCCGTCGACGCCCTCACGGTCGCGATCGAGCCCCGCGTGTCGCCTTCGATCGTGGCGCTGCCCGGCGACTTCTTGCTCATCGCTGGTGGACTGCCGTCGCAGGTCTTCGGCAACGACGTCGACGACAGCGTCGTGCCGCTGACGTCGGCCGAGGTGCTCGTGCCCTTCGCCGCGGGCTTCGCGCGCCTCAACACCGCCAACGACCTCGCCCAGGGACGCGTCGGCGGCACCGCCGTCGTCACCGGCGACGACGACGACATCGTCACCTTCGTTGGCGGCTGGGCCGTGCAGCCGCGCCGTCAAGCGCAGCCCCACGGCGAGCAGTATGCCGTCGTCACCAACGAATTCTCCAGCTTCGGCTTGATGGGACCAGGCACCGCCCTCACCGCCGCCGCCATCTTCGACGTCAGCGTCGCCGCCCTCGTCTCCATCGGCGGCGTCGACCCGCACACGCAGGCGACGTCAAACCGCGTCCGCTTCTTCGCCGCCGCCGACGACGAAGGCTTCTTCGGCGACGCCACGCCGCTCCGCTCCGCACGCCGCGATCACACGGCCACGTCCATCGCCGCCGACCTCGTCGTCGTCATTGGCGGCCGCGACGCCAGCGGCAACGTCCTCGCCTCCGCCTCCATCCTCGACGTCGACGGCACCGACCAACCGCTGCCCGTCACCCTGCGCCGACCGCGCGCCGGACACACCGCCACCCTCCTCCCCGACGACGTCCTCGGCGAAAACGTCATCTTGATTTGCGGCGGCTTC
>JANNAY010000897.1:0-4164 GCA_031384945.1 Deltaproteobacteria bacterium | reverse complement strand
CACCTTCCGCCACGATCTCTCGCGTCCGCTGTTTGCGAAGCCGACGAACCAGCCGCCGCCGGTGCAGCTGCCGCCGCTGTTGCCGTCGGCGCCAGCGCAGACGCCGTCGCCGGGCATCGCGAAGGCTGATCCGAAGCGCTTTCAAGAGGGCTTCGACGCCGTGCGCTTCGCCCAGGCCGCGGCGCCTGAGGTGCAGGTGCGCAAGTACGGCGAGCGCGACATCTTTTTTCACCCATCGGTGTGGGCCAAGGTCCACGACGAGGGCGTCGACCTGATGGGTCCGACGATGCAAGACGGCACCCGCGTCTGCGTGCTGGCGCTCGTCGGTCCGGGCACGCCGAAGGTCGTCAAGCTGCACGAGGGCAGCAAGGTCTCGCTGCTCAAACCGCCGCGCTGACGTCGTGTTCGTCGTCGTGCTCGCCGTCGTCGCTGCCGCCGCGCCCATCCTCGGTGCATCGGCAGAGCCGGTGGCCGTGCTGCGCTTCAAAGACCTCAGCGGCGATCAAGCGCTCGCGTGGCTGTCGGCAGGCATGCAAGAGACGACCACGACCGACCTCAACCACGCCGGCGTCGTCGTTGTCGAACGCGGCCGCATCGACGCCGCCCAGAAAGAATTGAAGACCGCGGCCGACGACATCAAGGGCGCCGTCGACGTCGGCAAGCTCGTCGGCGCCAAGACCCTCGTGATCGGCAGCTACCAGCAGCAGGGCAACGAGGTGCGCCTCGTGGCCCGCTTCGTCGATGTCAGCACCGGAGAAGTGAAGGGCGCCCACAAGGTCACCGGGCCGACCGCGAACATCTTTGCGCTGCAAGACCAGCTCATCGACGAATGGCTGCCGCAGCAGAAGAAGCAGAAGGCGAAGAAGGCGGCGACGACGACGCAGCGGTTGGCGGCGTACCAGAAGCTGGGTGAGGCGCTGTCGTCGTCGTCTCCGTCGGCGCAGGCGTCGCTGCTGACGCAGGCGTTGTCGTTGGATCCGACGTTTTCGTATGCGTCGACGGCGATGGCGTCGCTGACGAAGCGCGTCGACGCCGCGCTCGACAAAGGCGTCGAGGTCGCCCTCGACGACGCTGCCGGCCTCAGAGACGTCGCGGTCGGCGCCGGCGCCGTCGATGGACGCGTCGCTGCGGGCCGCAAAGCCCTCACCCTCTTGCGCGCGGCGCATTGCTTTCACGCGTTGCTGTCGACGTCAGAGGCGCTGCTGGCGACGCCATCGTTGGCGCCGCTGTTCGAAGCCGCTTCGGCCGCCCGCGTGCACGCGTTGTGGCGCCTGCGACGCGCCGACCTCGCGCTGCAGGCCGGCGAAAAACACCTGCATCAGTTCGCCGGCGGCGCATCGACCGAAGACGTCAGAGGCGCCGTGCGCGACGTCGCCGAACAGAAGCGCACGCTGCCCGAGCGCGAGCGCGACTACGCCGACGACGCCAACGACCCCAGCGACGTCTTTCGCCCGTGCATCGCCGCCAAGTGGGCGCTGTTGCCCGACAAGATGGAGCAGAACTGCGCCGCCTACGTCAAAGCCCACGGCAACGATGCTGACGTCGACGTGCGTGACCATGTGCGGGCCGCCCGCGTCTACGTCGCCTGGTCATTCGCGCTGCGCGGTGACTTCGCAAAAGCGTGGAAGAGCGCCAACGACGTCGACGCCAAAGACGCCGGCGCCCTCGACGACGTCGGCCTGCGCAAGGTGATGGACGAGACCTGGTCGCGCGATCGCTGACGCGCGCGAGACTGCGGGCTGCTGGCGACGTGGGTCAGCGCAGGCCGATGGGGGCGAGCACGAGCGCCACCTCGACCCGCTTGCCCGGGGCGAGCGTCAGGTCGCGGCAAGCGAAGGCGAACATCGTGCCCTCGAGGTCTTTGAGCTGGAAGCCTTGCCCTGGGTCTTGCTCGGCAGCGATGGCGAGCAGGGCGACGGGGACGTTCGATGGGACCTCGCCAAACGTGTGCGTGGCGCTGCCGTCGACGAAGTTGGGGGTGCCGCGATCGGGGTCGACCTGGCCGCGCAGCATCGGGATGCGCTGCACCGACGGGTCGACCTCTTTGGCGACGATGGCGTCGATGTCGGCGGCGCTGGCGTCGAGCAGGCCTTGGCAGTCCGTCGTCGAGGACCAGGTGAAGACCACGGCCCGCGCGCTCTCGAGCAACGCGGGATCGGTGGCCGCGAGCTCGACCGGCCCGAGGGCGTCGATGTCGAGGCCGCCGCAGCCGGCGACGCTGACGACGACGACACCGCAGGAGAAGAGGGCGCGCTTCATTCGATTCATTCGATCGTCACCGTGACGGCCGCGGGGGCGGGGTTGGCGGCGACGGCGTAGACGACGCCGCCGACGATGGCGCCGACGACGACGACAGCGGCGCCGGCGCCGACGCCGATGGCGAGCCACGGCGGACCGTCTTCGACGGCGGCGGCGCTGACGGCGGGGGCGGTGCAGGCGCCGGTGGCGATGACGCTGCCGTCGTTGCCGATGGCGTCGACGCGGCAGCCGTCGGCGACAACGTCGGGGACGTTGACGACGCCTGCGTAGACGTCGGCGGCGTCTTTGCCCGCGTCTTTGCCCGCGTCTTTGCCCGCGTCTTTGATCAGCGCGACCTCTCTGACGTCGACGTGGTTGCTCGACAGCACGCCGCGCAGCCGCGACACGCGGGCGTAGGTGTCTTTGGTCTTGGCGCTGAAGGCGACATGGACGCCGTCGTCGGCGAGGGCGGCGCTGGCGTCGACGACGACGACGGCCTCGACGTCGAAGCGGGCCTTGGCCTTGTTGAAGACCTCTTGCAGCCGCGGGCTGGCGCCGTCGGGCAGCCGCGCAGAAGGCACCAGCGTCAACATGCGCAAGAGCGCCGCTTCGGCGCCCGCGATGTCGCCGTTGGTGAACAGCGCAAAGGCCCAGAGGCGGGCGGCGTCGGCGCGGTCGGCGACGGGGCGGGTGGCGTCGTCGACAGCGGCGGCGCACACCGGCGGCATGCCCTTGGTGTCGAAGCTCTGGTCGAGCCGCCGGCACTCGGCCAACGGATCAGCGCCCGACAGCAGCGGCGCGACGAGCAGCATCAACAGCGCGCTCATGGAGGGCCACAGAGCGACGTCGATCCGGCGTCGTCCTGGTCGGGCGCCACGCAGTTGGTGAAGACCTGGCCGGCGCAGTCGTCGTCGACGACGCAGGCGTAGGTGTCGGTGCCGAAGGTGATGGTGTTGGCGGCGTCGACGACGAGGGCGCCGGTGCGGCGGGCGTTGTCGAAGGATCCGCTGTCGAGGCCCACGGGGCCGGTGAACGTGCCGTCGCGCTCGATGCGGTCGACGCTGGCGGTGTTCGAGCGTCCCGCGACGTCGTAGGCGAATTCGACCTCGCAGCCGTCGCTGCTGGCGACGACAGAGCCTGTGCTGGCGCCGTTGTTCAAGCGGGCGACGAAGGTGCGGTCGAGGCGCAAGCAGTCGGCGGCGACAACGCACTGGCTGTCGACGCACTGCTCGCCCGCGCCGTCGCAGTCGGCGCAGCCGTCGGCTTCGACGACAGCGGCCTTGCCTTCGACGCAGGCGCCGTCGACGCAGAGGTCGTCGCCACCCTGGTCGGCGCCGGCGTTCAAGACGGCGCAGTCGTGATCGTTGCAGCACTCCTGACAGCCGAGGTGGCAGAGAAGCCCGAGGAGACCCAGCGGCAGCAGACGCGACACGCGACGTCGTTACCGCGCCTCCACCGTCGTCGGCAACCGGCGCGCCGGCCTCTCACCGGTCAGGGCAGGATCACGCGCCGGGCCGTGCCTTCACGCCACAGGCGAGATTTTCGGAGTCAACAGTCGCCGGACGGACGGTCCTCTCGTAGAGTGGCCGTCGACGGAGAGAGAGTCCGAATGGCCGAGCGCTACGGCGACTACGAGCTGATCCAGCAGATCGCCACCGGCGGTATGGCCGAGATCCATCTTGCGCGTCAGAGCGGGTTCGCTGGCCTCAACCGCCTCGTGATCATCAAGCGCATGCTGCCGCAGCTCGCGGTGCGTCCTGAGTTCGTGCAGATGTTTCTCGACGAGGCCCGGCTCACGGCCAGCCTGCAGCACCCCAACATCGCCCGCGTGCACGACCTCGGCGAGGTGCAGTCGCCGCGCGGCGGCAGCTACTTCATCGCGATGGAGCTGGTCGACGGTCCCCACCTCGGCTCGCTGTTCGCGCA
>JANNAY010000889.1:0-3295 GCA_031384945.1 Deltaproteobacteria bacterium | reverse complement strand
TCCAGCCCGCCGAGCCCGAGCAGCGCTTCGACTCGATCGCGCGTCGCCTCAAGGCCGTGCGCAAGCACCTTGAGCAGAGCCGCGCCGCCGCCACCGCCGCTGGCTTGCAGGCCGCGCCCGAGCTCACCGTCCGCGCCCGCGACGTCGTCGACGGCATGCCCGACCTGCTGCGCGCCGTCGTCGACGCCGTGCGCACGACTTCAGGGTCGGGCTCGGGCACCGGGTCGAACCGTCCGCTGCCCCCGTCGCTGCAGGCCAGCGTCGAAGGCGCCGTCGACGACGCTTCGCAGGCGCTCGAAGAGCACCGCGAGTGGTTGGTGGCGCTGCCGACGACGAACCCGCCGCCGCTCGGGCAAGAGCGCTTCGACGAGCTCTTGCGCCTGCGCGGCCTCGATCTCACCGGCGCCGAAGTGCTCGACCTCGGCCGCTCGATCGCTGAAGAGATGCGCGTCGAGCTCTCGCGCGTGCTGCGCCGCGGCTTCAAAGGCCAGGCGCCCGAAGCCGCCCTCGCCACCGCCCGCAAAAACGTCCCGCTCAACCTCAGCGAAGCGATCGCCTGGACGCGCGAGCTGGTGAACCAGGCCCGCACCTTCGTCGCCGAAAACGGCGCCGTGCCCGTGCCCGCCGCCGCCGCCGACAACGACCAAGAGCGCGTGCACGTCGACGCCATGCCGGCGTCGTTGGCGCCGTCGGGTCTGGCTTGCTTGTACATGCCGCCGCAGCCCTTCGCGCCGCGCCAAGACGCGCTGCTCTTGCTGCGCGAGCCCCTCGGCCCGCAGCAAGACGCGTTGAAAGAGCTCGCCGTCGCCGACCTCGAAGCCTTTACGGCGACGCTGACCTTTCCGGGTCGTCACGTGCAGGCCGTCTGGCAGAACCGCACCACCACCATCGCCCGCCGCGGCGCGCTGTTTCCGTCGGCGCCGGGTCCGTCGTCGACGTGGGGCACCGACATGGTGCAGGGCTGGGGCCTCGTCGCCGCCGAGCTGATGCGAGAGCTGCACTTTCGCCACTCGCCGGCCTCGCGCCTGCTGATGGTGCGCCACGCGCTCACCATGGCCTTGCTCGCCGTCGTCGACGTCGACCTCGCCACTGGCACCGTCACCGCCGAACAAGCCGCCAACTTTCTCGTGCGCCGGGCCGCCGTGCGCTTGCCCGTCGCCCGCGCCCTCGTGCGCGGCCTGCTGCGCGCGCCGACGTCGGGGTTGTCGGCCCTCGTCGGCAAGGTGCGCATCGAGCAGCTGCGCCGCGAGGCCCACCGCCGCTGGCGCGACGGCTACTCCGAGCGCCGCTTTCACGCGCTCTTGCTCGTCAACGGCGCCGTGCCGCTCGCCTATCTGTTCGAGCGCCTCGAAGAGCCGCCGACGTACGTCACCGACGTCGTTACCAGCAGCTTCAAGACCCCCGGAACCTGATCGACCTCCGCAGTTGGGCGGACGACGGCGCCGTCGACGGCTGCGCTAGCGTCGTGGTCGTGCTCGAGAAGTACGTCATCGTCGAACGCATCGCCGTGGGCGGCATGGGCGAGGTCTTCGTCGCCCGCCAAGAGGGCGTCGGTAACTTTCGGCGCACCGTCGTTCTGAAGAAGCTGCTGCCCGACGCCGAAGGATCCGACGAAGCCGCCACCCGCTTGCTCGACGAGGCGCGCATCAACGGCTCGCTGAGCCACGAGAACGTCGTCACCATCATCGAGGTGGGCACGGGATCGGAGCCTGGCAAGCAGAACGGCCGGGGCGCCGAGCTGCCGTGGCTCGCGCTCGAGTACGTGCACGGCGAGAACTGCGGCACGCTGCGCACGCGGGCCGGCAAGCGGGGCATCGCGATCCCGCTCGTGGTGGCGGCGCAGATCGTCAAAGACAGCGCCCGCGGCTTGCAGCACGCCCACGGGGCCAACGACGTCGACGGACGTCCGATGAACATCATCCACCGCGACATTGCGCCGAAGAACATCTTCGTGCGCCACGACGGCGTCTCGAAGGTCGGCGACTTCGGCATCGCCCGCGCCGACGCGCGCATGAGCCACACCGCGACGGGCGCGATCGCGGGAACGCTGACGTACATGTCGCCCGAGCAGCTGTCGGCGAAGGCGCTGACGCCGTTGTCTGACCAGTTCGCCCTCGGCATCGTCTTTTGGGAGCTCATCACCGGACGCCGCTTGTTCAAGGGCGAGGGCCCCGTCGAGACGGCGGAGAAGATTCTCAGCGGCAAGATTCGCGCGCCGTCGCGCTACCGCCCAGACATCGAGAGCGCCCTCGGAGGCGACGTCGCCAAAGCAGTCGACGCCATCGTCTTGCGCATGTTGCAGCGCGATCCGGCGAAGCGCTTTCCGGACTGCGGCGAGGTCGCCTCGGCCATCGAGGCCGTCGTCAAAGACACCGCGTCGTCGGTGGGCCGCGCCGCCGTGGCCGCCTTTGTCGAAGAGCTCGCCGGCGACGAGCTGCGCGAGCGGCAACGGCGCATCGAAGAAGGCGCCGAGCAGACGGTGCGCGCCGATCGTCCTGCCAAAGCCTGGGACGACCCAAGCTCGTCGCGGCGCAACTCAGACGCCGCCGCCGTCGCCGACGTCGTCGCCGATGGCCTCGCCGACCGCGTCGACGTCGAAGGCGATCCGACGTTGCGCGAGGGCGCGCGCGGCGCCGAGCTCAACGCCATCAAGCCGATCACGCGGCCGACGCGGCCGACGCCGTCGTCGCCAAAGCCGGCGCCCGCGTGGACGCAGAAGTCCCGATCTTTGGCGAAAGCGCCCCTCTACGCCGGCGTCGTCGCCGCCTGCTTCGTCGTCGGCGCCGCCGTCGCCGTTGTCGTCCGCGCGCCGGCGTCGGCCGACGACCCAGAGCGGGCGATGCGGGCCCACTTGCACGCGATGCAACGCACGCGTCCCCTGACCTTTCGCGAGGCCGTCGTCGTCTACAGCGTCGAAGACGGCGTCGACGAAGCCGCCGCCGAAGCCCTCGCCGCCGACCTGACCAGGCTGATGCGCGAGCGCCTCGACCTCGTCGTCGCCCACGCCGAAAAACGGGCCGCCGACCGCGATCGCGAGCGGGTGGCCGTGCGGCAGAGAGAGCGGGCGATCCTCGATCGGCTGCATGCGCGGCTGGCGCCCCTCGGCGACGACAAGGCCGACCTCAAGGCCGACATCGTCGACATGTTTCAAGACGACTCGTCGGTGCCGCTGCGCTTCTTGCCGCCGCTGACGCTCGAGCAGATTCAGGGGCGCGTGTATCCGAACGGCATCCAGCTGATGCACGACTCGCGCGACGAGCGCTGGGACAAGGTCTCGCGCATCGCCCGCCGCGCC
>JANNAY010000860.1:0-5884 GCA_031384945.1 Deltaproteobacteria bacterium | reverse complement strand
GTGCGCTATGCGGATTCGGACGCAGGTGAGAAAAAATCCGAGGGTTTTTTTAGCCGGATGACCGACCTTCTGCGCAAAACGCCGGAAAAAACCGCTGAGCAGTATCAGGTGCTGGTGCGCGATGCGCGCACCTCGACCCAGATTGCGGTGCTCTCCAAGAGCGGCGCGACCGAGAATTCTGCCACCACGCAGCGCATTCTCGGGCTCTTGCACGAGCGTCTGGCGCGTCGGCTGGCGCCGTTCATCGACAGCGGCGCGCTGCCGCGCTGGCACCTCGCCACCTACGAGGTCGCCCTGCTCGGTCCCGCGCACGAGGCTGGCCGTCGCTTGCTCGACGACGACCGCGAGGCCGCCTGGTGTCGGTCGACCCTGCCGCCGGTGGCGTGGGCCACGGCGCAGGCGCTGGTGACCATGGCGACGAAGGCAGACGAGCCGATGACGACGACGATGGAGCCGAAGAAGAAGAAGAAGAAGAAGAAGAAGAAGAAGAAGAAGAAGAAGAAGCAGAAGAGGAAGTCGATCAGTCGGCCTCGGTGACCTTGAGGCGGCCGCCGAGCTCGACGGCCTCGCGCAGGCGGGCCGACAGGTTCGGGTGAAACGCGTCGAGCCGCACGCGCCACGCCCAGTTGCCGTCGGTGAGGCCTGGTGTGTTGAGGCGGGCACCACTGTCGAGCGTCAAGATGTCTTGAAATGGGATGATCGCCGTGTGGGCGGGCGACTGCATGCAGGCGCGGATGAAGTCCCAGACGACGTCGTTGCCGTCGCGGCCGAAGTACCGGCGCACGTGGTCTTTTGTATGGTCATTGGCCGAACGCCACCAACCCAGTGTGGTGTCATTGTCGTGGGTGCCCGTGTACACCACGCTGTTCGGCACATGCGCGTGCGGCAAGTAGGCGTTGTCGCTGCCTGCGCCGAAGGCGAACTGCAGGATCTTCATGCCCGGCAGGCCGACGGTGTCTCTGACTTCGACGACGTCGTCGGTGATGACGCCGAGGTCTTCGGCGATGACCGGCAAATCTTTGCCGAGGGCTTTTTGGATGTCTTCGAAGAGGGCCATGCCCGGTCCATCGACCCAGGTGCCGCCGCGGGCATCTTTGGCGGTGGCCGGGATCGACCAGTAGCCAGCAAAACCGCGGAAGTGATCGATGCGCACGATCTGCGTGAGCTCGAGGTTGCGCTGCAGGCGCGCCACCCACCACTTGTGGTGCTCGCGCTTCATCGCGTCCCAGTTGTAGAGGGGCGAACCCCACCACTGCCCGGTCTCAGAGAACGCGTCGGGCGGACAACCCGCGACGTGCGTGGGTTGTCCGTTGTCGCCGAGCTGGAAGAGGTGCCGGTTGCTCCACACGTCGGCGCTGTCGTCGGCGACGTAGATGGGGATGTCGCCGATGAAGCTGACGCCGCGGTGGCCGGCGTACGACTTGAGCTGGTGCCATTGGTCGTTGAACAGCGCCTGCTCGACGATGCGGCGCTCGATGGCGGGCGTGAGGTCGGCGCGCGCGCGGTCGAGGGCCTCGGGCTCGCGGTCTTTGAGCGCCTTCGGCCACTGCCACCACGGCTGCAGCTTGTGCTTTTGCCGCAAGGCGATGAAGAGCGCGTCGTCGTCGACCCACGGCTGGGCCGCGCGGAATTTGCCGATCAGCTCTTGTCCCGCCGACGTCGACGCGAGCCGGTCGCAGGCGCGCTGCAAGACCGCGCTCTTCCATTCGACCACGCGGTGCCAGTCGACCTTGTCTTGGTGAAACGAGCTGCCCGGCTCGACGTCGATCGGGGCCAGCGCGCCACGACCGACGAGATCGTCGAGGTCAATCAACATGGGGTTGCCGGCCAACGACGACAGCGACGCGTACGGCGACCAACCGCCGCCCACCGGCACGAGCGGAAGAATCTGCCAACGCTGACAGCCTGCGGCTTGCAGCCAGTCGACAAAGGCGCGGGCGCCGGCGCCGACGTCGCCGATGCCGTGGCGCGACGGCAGCGACGTCGGGTGCAACAGCACGCCCGCGCCGCGCGGAAACGCCGTCGGCTTCTTCGGCTTCTTCTTCAGTTTTACGTAGGCCTTTTGCGCGGCCTTGTTCTGCTCGCTCGTCGACGTCATGAGCGGGTGTTTGCACAACACGAGGGTGCTATCCAAGCCCCATGAGATCCCTGCTCCTCGTCGTCGTTGTCGCCGCGCTGGGTTGCCAGAAAGAGACGCCCCTCATGATGTGGGTCGATGGCTTTCAGCCCGAGAACGTGCGCTTCGAGGTGCAAGACCTCGGACCGCAGACCGCCGAGCAGCTCGCCGTCGTGCGTCGCCAATCCGACGTCGACGGCGCCTTGCTCTTGCCTGCTGGGTCGTGCGCGGGTCCGTGCCGCGCCGCCGTCGTCAGCGTCTTCGTCACCAACCCCAGCGCCAACAAAGAGCCGCCGCCCGTCGTGCGCCTCGCCGTGCCGCCGGGCAAAGAGCGGCGCATGCCCATCGCGTTCTCTGGCAGCGACGTCGACCCGGGGCGCACGGGGCGCATCCGTTGGCTCGTCGAGATGTACCAAGAAGAGAAAGACCTCACGGCCACGCTCTCGTCGTCGGTGCGCCTCGAGGTGACGTCGACTTCGACGCCAACTGCCGTGCCCGCACCCGTGCCCGCGCCCGCGCCGGTGCCCGTGCCCGCGCCGAACGCCCCGAGCGCGCCCGCCCCCACCGCACCGTCAGGTCAATAAATCCACTCGTCAGCGCCGTCGCTCACCACCACCCAAACAATGTGGTTCGAGCGGGTTTCAGCGTCCATGGCATCCCAGACGCCGCGGACGACGGCGACGTGGTCTTCTTCGGGCGCCCAGACGATGATGATCTCTTTGCTCCACGCGTCGGCGGCGACGACGTTGGCGGTGCTCTCGGTGGCGTCGACGAGCTTTCCCCGCAAGCGGCGGTCGGCCTCGTCGCTGGTGAGGGCCGTGCCCGCCGGAAAAACAAAGGTGCGCACGGGGTTCACCGCCACGACAACGCCGTCGATGGCCATGCTAAAATCAGCGATGGCCGAGTCACCCACCGTGTACTCAATCTCGTTCTCAGTCTTGATCAACACAGCGCCTTCGCAGCGCGCCAGAAACTCGAACGCAAAGATCTCAGAGTCGATCGACGACCCGCCCGCGTTGCCGTCGGCGAGAATTTCTTGCCCGCCCACTGTCAGCTGCGCCACGTCAGCGGGCCTGTCGAAGGGGTCGGCGCCGAAGTCGAAATGAGAGACGAAGAAGGCGGGGTCGCCGCTCTCGACCTCGTCGCCGAGGACGCCGCAGTCGCCAGAGATGTCGCCGAAGCCGTCGGCGGGGACGACAGCTTCTCCTTCTCCTTCTCCTTCTCCTTCTCCTTCACCTTCTCCGCCTTCGCCTTCGCCTTCTTCGCCTTCTCCTTCTTCGCCCTCGCCTTCGTCGCCTTCGCCTTCACCCTCGACGGGAGGCTGCGCGGGACACGCGACGACGACAGCAGCGAGCAACAACGACGGGGACAGAAAGCGCATGCGGCAAGCTTTGCTGTAGCGTGCAGCCCATGCAACGCGGCAGCCGCCTCGCCCTGAAGATCCTGTTCGGCAACGCCATCACCGTCGTGGCGGCCATCGTGCTCTACGTCGCGGTCAACCTCGCGCTCAACGAGTCGGCGCCGCTGCGGCTGGGCCCGCTCGTGACGTTCTCGGGGTTGCTCACCTGCATCGCCCTCGCGCTGTCGTTCGTCTACGCGCGGTCGCTGACCCGCAACTTCGAGTCGCTCTACCAATCAGCGACGTCGATCTCGCAGGGCGACTTGTCGACGCTCGTGCACTTCGAGCTGCCCAGCAAATTTCCTGACGAGGTCGATTCGCTGGCCGAGGCGATCAACCACATGCTTGAAAACCTGCGAGAGCTCGTTCAGCGACTGCAGAAAACCGCGCGACACATCGCCAGTTCAGCCAACACGCTCTCCGCCGCTGCCGAGCGCGTGACGACGGCAAACTCGGGCGTGGCCGGCAGCGTCGGCAACATCGCGCGCTCGGCTGAATTGCAACGTGAATTGGTCTTGAAGGCCAGCGCATTGATGCAAGACATCGCCGACGGCATCGACAAATCAGCAGCCGCCGCCGAAGCCGCCGCCCGCGCCGTCGCCGAAACACACACCGCCGCCCGCACCGGCACCGAAGTGGCCAACCTCGCCGTCGAGAAGCTGCAAGAGACCTTCGAGCGCGTCGAGCAGAGCTCATTGCGCGTGTTCGCCTTCGGCGAAAAATCCCAGGCCATCGGCAAGATCGTCGACGTCATCACCCAGATCTCTCAGCGCACGAACTTGCTCGCGCTCAACGCCACCATCGAAGCTGCCCGCGCTGGCGAATACGGCCGCGGCTTCGCTGTCGTCGCCGACGAAGTGAGAAAGCTCGCCGAGTCGTCGGGACGCTCGGCCGACCAAATCACTGTGTTGTTGAGCGACCTCAAGAAAGACGCTGAGGCCGCCGTGACCGGCATGTCGGCGTCGACGAACGACCTGAAAGAGTCGCGCGAAGACCTGCGCTCGATCATCCAATCGCTCGATGGCATCGTGGCGTCGGCCATGCGCGGCGCCGAAAAGGCCGAGACCATCGCCCGCTCGTCGTCGGGACAGCTGCGCGGCTCGCAAGAGATGGTGCAAGCCATCGGACACCTCGCCGACCTCGCGCGGCAGAACGCGTCGTCGACCGAAGAGGTGCAAAAGGCCGTCTCGGGCCAGACCGTCGTGATGGAGAAGCTGTCGTCGTCGGCCCTCGAGCTGTCGAACATCTCGCTCGAGCTCGAAGAGGTCGTCTCTCGGTTCCGTTTGGAGCGCGAGGTCAAGGGCGGCCAGGTGCAGTCGTCGTCGTCGTCATCGTCGTCGTCGTTCACGTCTTGATGGCATGACGACGCAGCCTGAGCGCGCCCTGGTTCTCTTGTTTCGCGCCGGTGGCGAGCGCGCTGCCATCCGCGCCGCTGACGTGCAGAAGGTCACGCCGGTCGCGCACATTTCGCGGCTGCCCCGGCTTCCTGACGTCGTCACCGGGCTCACGCAGCACCGCGGGCGCGTGGTCACGGTCGTCGATGCTGCAGCGCTGTTGTTTCAGTCCACATCGTCGGTCGCGCCCGATTGGCGGCTGCACGCGCGGCTGTTGATTCTCGAGCGTCCCGTGCGGCATTTGGCGTTGCGCGTCGACGCCGTCGACGAGATCGAGTCGGTCAAGCTCTCCTCTGATTTGCCGCAGGCGGGTTTGGCGTGTTTGCGCGTCACCCAGCACAAGGGCAAGGCGCTGCAGGTGCTCGACGTCGAGAAGCTCATGGCGGTGGTTGAAGCGCACATGCAGGCCAAGGCCCGCCTGCTCTGACGCGGTCTCATGAGGGCTCGTCGGTGTCCGCGCCGCAGACCTCACCCTGCCCTCTCCACGGGCGCTCGCAGACTCGCTGTGGAGAGGGGAAGACGCCGCCGAAGGGGAGCCGCCTTCACAGCCGTGCGCACCAGCCATGCGCACAACACCAGCCGTGCGCACCACGAGCCGTGCGCAGCACAAACAAGTACGAGGCCGGCCCACACGCTCGACGAGGTCGTTTCCTCAACGCGGACCGCGACGATGACGGCCGCGGCCGGAGCGCCATGCTGCCCGCGCACCGGTGACCCCCGCCATTTCTCGTCGACGGGCAAGGGACTAACAGCCACCCGCAGGGCCAGCACAACAGGAGCACGCAGATGGGTTTCTTCGACAAAGCCAAGACGTTCGCGACCGGTTCATCGATGGTCACGGTCGAGTTCATCGACATCGAGCGCCAGCCGCCGGCTGAGGCCAAGCTGCCGATTCAAGACTCGGTGGTGAAGGGACGCTACCGCATCACGGCGGCGAAAGACTGCACGGTGCTGCGCCACATCGCCCAGTTCCGC
>JANNAY010000849.1:0-6180 GCA_031384945.1 Deltaproteobacteria bacterium | reverse complement strand
CGACAAGGCCTTCCGCGCCACCAGCACCGTCACGCCCCCCGGCGTCGTCGACATGCTGCAGCTGCACCAGCCCTTCGGCGCGCTCTTGGCGAGCCTGACCGTGCGCGGCGGCGTCGGCTTCGACGGCGTGCTCGCCAACCTCGCGTGGCAGAACGACCTCGGCGCGCTGCGCGACCGCACCGCCGACGCCGACCAGCGTCTGATGTTGATGCTCGAGCACATGCAGCGCGGCGACAACCCGCTCGGCATCGAAGAAGAAGACCTGCCCCTCTACTTCGACGACGTCTCGTCCGGCGTCGACGGCAACTTCACCGCCGTCACCGACTTCTTGTTGGGCGACTCGTTCGCCGCGACCGCGCCGGTGCCGGCGATCATCGCCGAGGCCGCCTCCGCCTTCGACGACGCCCGCGTCTCGTTCAACATCGAGGCGCAGCGCCAGATCAACGTCGAGAATTCGCAGATCGAGCAAGATTTTCGCGTCGACAACGCCGTCTGCGACCTCGGCGCCCGCTTGCAAGACCTCTGCGGCGTCGACTCGTTCGCCCAGAGCGACCCGTGTCAGATCGTCGAGAACCTGCCGCCGCGCTTCAGCATCGCCGGCTGCTTCTACGACGTCGAGAACGACGAATGTAACCCGACGCTCTTGCAGGCCCAGGCCCGCGAGGCCGACGAAGCCCGCCGCCGCGAAGAGGTCTACGGACAGTTCTGCGTGCAAGACCAACTGCGCTCGCAGCGCATCGCCTTCGGCAGCGGCTTCGAGTGGAGCAAGGTCAGCGGCGACATCGTCTTCGACCAGTGGGGCGAAGAGCTGATGCGCACCCCGCTGGTGCGCGAGGTGCGCAACGACGGCTTCTTGCAGGCCCAGTGGTCGAACGCGGTCGCCTCGTTCGCCGGCGTGCCGGCGCCGAACAGCCAGGACGTCGTCGACGCCACCTACGGCGCGACGCTTTGGCTCTACCGCTACACCAGCAACAGCCAGCCCGAGTCGACCTTCAGCGCGATCGCTTCGCGCCTCGCGGTGCGCCCGGGTTTTGAATCGCCCGACCTGACCGACAACGGCGTCGTGTTGGCGACCCTGAGCCCGGCGCCCGGCTACGCCGTCGAGAACGGTCGCAAGCTGGTGATCGCCGACTTCAACCCCTGCGCGAACGGCGACCACCCCGAGTACGCCGGCTTCTTGCCGCAGGTCAGCTTCGACGAGACCGACGGCACCGTGATCTTCACCTGCGATGCGGCGCCCGGCTTCACCGGCGATGGCTTCAGCTTCTCGCAGCGCCGAAACCGCGACGACGGGTTGGCCCAGCTCGGCGTCTCGCCGGGCGAGCTGCAGGCGGCGGTGCAGAAGTGCAACGGCGAGTTCCGCGGCCGCCGTGGCGGCAAGATCACGCTGCAGCAGCCGCCGCAGTGTTTTCACGGTGCCATCGGTGAGCAGGCCTTTGCCCTGCGCGCGTTGGTGCTCGACATCGTCGCCGCCCAGGCCGAGATCGACGCCCTCGCCGAGGCCTACGACCTCTCGATGCAGTCGTGTGCGCTGCAGCAGGTGGGCAACACTGCCGTGGCCGACGCGATGCGCTCGCACGCCAACACGGTGAGCGCGCTGTCGCGCACCCGCACGACGCTGTCGGCGGCGGCGACGGCGGCCGGCGCGGTGGCCGACTGCCTCGACACCATCGTCGGCGCTGGCGCCTTCGACAAGCTCTTCCCCGTCGGCATCACCGCCGGCTGCATGGCGCGCGGCGCCTCGGCGGGTCTCGAGATCGCCGCCAACGAGGTGCAAGAAGACATCGACAACGTCGACCGCGAGCACGACATCACCATCAACGCCATCGAAGCCGCCACCGACAACGCCCGCTGCTTCAAAGAGGCCGAGCTCAGCCTCGTCGACGCCCGCGCTTCGAGCCTCGCGCTCGAGCAGGCGACGCAGCAGCTGGCGCAGGGCTACCTCTCGTTCTCGAACACGCTGCAGGCGAGCGAGCGCGACTACCGCTCGTCGCTGGCCGACATCGACTTCACCGGCGAGAACCAGGCCCGCGTGGTCGGGCGCGATCCGTGGCTCGACGGCGACGTCACGCGCTTCGAGCGCAAGATGAAGCTGGCCCGCCGCGCCACCTACCTCGGCGTGCGCGCCGTCGAGTACGAGTTTCAGCGCTCGCTCTCGGTGCGCAACGACGCGCTGACAGCCGAGACCGTCGACGAGCTCGACGCCGTGCTCGACGTGCTGCGCGCCATCAAGCTGACCGGCACCGTCAACGGCGCGCGTCCGTCGGAGCTCGCCGAGGTCGTCTCGCTGCGCGACGACATTTTGCAGCTGGCCAATGAGCTGCCGACGGCGGGTGACCAAGACCTCACCGACATCGAGCGCTTTCGCTTGTTTCTCACCGACCCGCGCAACCAGCGCTTCGAAGACGGCGTCTTTGTCGGCGTCGAGATCCCGTTCAGCATCGCGCCGCTGGCGGTGTTGAACCGCGGCAACGCCACCGGCGTCGCCATCACCGGCGACTCCAGCTGCGCCGAACGCGCCTTTGCCTTCAACGCCACCCTGCAGGGCGACGAGACGAAGATGTTCCGCGGCAACGTCCCGCAGGTGAACCTCGAGCTGCGCCAGAAGAACACGTTCTTCGCCAACCGCTGCGGCGGCGGCGGCAGCGACTTCCAGACGGCGTCGACGCGGCCGGCGAAGAACCTGTTCGCCGAGCCCGGCCTCGGCGCCGGCGCCAACGCTGGCTCCTTCTCCGTCGACGACTTCGCTGCTGCGCGCATCCAGGCCCGCTTGAATGTGCCGCCGGCGACCTTCATCTCTGACGACTTCGACGATGGCGAGAGCCGCGAGCTCGCGGCGCGCCTGTTGTTCGGCGACTACAGCTTGTTCATCCCAGCGACATCGCTGGCGCAGATCGGGGCCGACGGCACCGCCACGGGCAACGGCCTGCGCTTGAACGAGGTGAACGACGTGCTCTTGCGCATCGACTACCTCTCCGTCGCGCGCTGAACGAGGCGCGCGGCGCGCGTCACCGCCGACAACGAGGGCACCGGCGCCAGCGTCGGTGCCTTCGTCGTTTCTGCTCCATAATACAGCGTGTACAGGCGGCCCGCGACGTTCCAGAAGACGATCGCGAAGCCGCTCAACACAACAAAGACCGACAAGATGTAGGGCACGCCGATGGCGATCAAGATGTGGTGAAGGTCAGAGACCAGCAGGTGCAGCACGAAGAGCGGCAGGGCGAGCTGGCCGACCACGCCGAGCACCTGCGTCAGCCGGGCCGAGGCCTGTGAGGCCAACAACAAGCGGGCGAGGGCGCCGAAGCAGAGAACGCCGCCGGCGGCGAAGAACCAGCGCCAGGCGCCCATGTCGTCGGCGTCGGTGAGGCCGTCGAAGCCGCGGCCGGCGACGCAGACGGCGACGGCGATGGCGGCGGTGACGGTGCCGGCGAAGAGCAGCGGCAGGGGCTGCGGCGGTCCGCTTTGGGCCGACGAGCGGCGCAGGGCGACGCCGGCCAAGAGGCCCACGACGGCGGCGGCGGACAACTTGAAGAAGTTGAACTTGGCGGTCAGCAATCCCTTGATGACGTAAAGGGGGCCGGTCACTTCGTGTGCGCCGATCAGCGACCACACGAGTTTCGAAGCAACAAGAAGAGAGACGATGAGGATGGCACCACGCAGCATGAGGCGGGGCGAACCCGTGAGAAAGCGCAGCCACAAAGGGGCCGTGAGCAACGCGGCACCATAGTAGAGCAAGACGCTGAAGAACGACATCGCCGCCTGCGTCGACGTCGGCGCGGCACCTTCGAGCGGGTAGAGCGCGAGCTTGGCCAGGCCGCCGACAAAGGCGCCGACAAAGACGATCGTCGCCGCCAGCCACAGGCCGCGGGCGGTGCGCCAGGGGTCTTGTTGAAACTTCGGCAGCTGCGTGTAGCCGAGCGAGAGGCCGAAGATCAGCACGAAACCCGGGGTCGCGAGATTGAAAAGCGGACCCAGAACGGGTTGAATAATTTCATAGAAATCGGGTGCAAAAGCGACGAGCCAGTGCTCGGTGATGACGACGGCGACCAGCAGGGCGCGCACGACCTGCACCCACAAATTCGTCTTCATCTGCGGCGGCAGCGACGACGGCGCTGTCGACGCGTTTGTGCCGGCGGCGAGCTCACGCAGGGTGCGCCCTTGCAAGATGCCGCGGGCGACGTCGTCGGCGATGCCCTTCTGCTGCATGCGCACGACCACTTGCAGCGACGAGAGCGAGTCGCCGCCGAGGTCCTGGAAGCTGTCGTCGAGGCCCACGCGCGTGACGCCGAGGGCCTCGCACCAGATCTGCGCGAGCGCCGCCTGCGCCGGCGTCATCTCTTCCTGCGTCGTCGTCGACGTCGTCGTCGTCGCCGCGGGCGTCGTCGGCAGCGCGTTGTGATCGACCTTGCCGTTGGCCAGCAACGGAAACGCCTCGAGCTTGTGCAGGATCGACGGCACCAGATACGGCGGCAGCGTCTGCGCCAGCGCCTGCTTCGCCGTCTCCGCCGTCCACGTCGTGTCTCTGCCGTCGGTGGTGAACCAGGCGACGAGCGTCTTGTGGTCGCCCTGTGTCGATCCCGGCAGGGCGCGGGCGGCGACGACGGCTCTGACGACGCCGTCGAGGGCTTCGAGGGCGGCGGTGACTTCGGCGGGCTCGACGCGGTAGCCGCGGATCTTCAACTGGTGGTCTTTGCGGCCGGCGAGCACGACGTGGCCGGTGGCGTCGGCCCGGCCGAGGTCGCCAGACTTGTAGATAAAATCGCCAGCGCGCTGGGTAAACGGATTGATGATGAATTTGTCAGAGGTCTGCTGTTCATCGCCCTGGTAACCGCGCGACAGGTACGGCGTGCGGATCCAGACCTCGCCTGTGACGCCGGCGGGGCAGGGCAGGCCGTCGTCGTCAACGATGAGCAGCTGCACGTCGGCGATGCCCTTGCCGACGCCGATGGGGCCGGTGCCGTCGGGGTCCATCGACGACGACGCCATCGCCTGCGGCGTCTCGGTGGCGCCGTAGAAGTTGGTGAAGCGCGCGCCGGGGGCGCACGACTTCAGCTGCTGCAAGAGCTTGCGGTTGACGGCGTCGCCGCCGAAGAAGAAGTGGCGGACGAACACGCCGCGCTGGCCGGCGGCGATGACCTCGCCGAGGGCGGGGGTGAGGTGCACGACGGTCACGCCCGACGTCGCCAGCCACGCCGCGAGCCGCGTCGGGTCTTTGAGCACGTCGCCGCCAGGCACCACGATGCTGGCGCCGATCGACAGCGGGGTGAACACGTCGCGCAGCACCGGGTCGTGGGCGAGACCCGAGAGCAGCGAGAAGCGGTCGGCGGCGGTGAAGCCGTGGGTGGCGGTGTGCCACTTCACGAAGTGGCCGAGCGGCGCGTGTTGGGTGACGACCGCGCGCGGTTTGCCCGTGCTGCCCGAGGTGAACATCAGGTAGGCGTCGGAGGACGGGAGGACAGGGTCGAGGCCGTCGTCGTCGACGTCGATGTCGGTGGCGGCGATCTCGGCGCTGCTGCCGTGGGCCGCGTTGGCGTTGGCGTTGGCGATGGCGAAGAAGGCGGCGTCGACGCGGACGACGTCGACGGCGGCGGCGAGGTCGACGTCGCAGGCGGTGTCGTCGACGACGAGCAGCAGCGACGGCTTCAGCTGCTCGACGATCGCTTTGACGCGGGCCGCGGGCCACGCCGCGTCGGCGACGCAGAAGGCTGCGCCGGAGCGGGCGACGCCGAGCACACAAGAAATGAATGCGGGGCAGCGCTTTGACAAGACAACGACACGCTGGCCTTGTGTGATTTCACGGGTGTGCAAATGGCGCGCGATGGTGGCGCTCGCGGTGGCGAGGGCGGCGTAGCTGATGTCTCCGTCGTCGCTGCGGATGGCGGTGGCGTTGGGGGTGGCTTTGGCCTGTCGCAAGAACGCCGCGAACACGGGCTCGCCCGGATCGAATGACAGCGGCGCAGTCGGATCCGGCGTCGTCTGTGTCGTCGTCTGTGTCGTCGTCTGTGTCGTCGTCTGTGTCGTGGTCTGTGTCGTGGTCTGTGTCGTCGTCTGTGTCGTCGTCTGCGTGCTGGGGAGCGTCGCGAGCGTCGCAGCGGAGGGAGGGGGCGAGAGAAATCCATCGTCGACAGCGCCCGCCGTAGGCACTCCTCCTGCTTTGCAGAGCCCATATGGCCGACGATG
>JANNAY010000828.1:0-6135 GCA_031384945.1 Deltaproteobacteria bacterium | reverse complement strand
CATCTCCCGCCCATCCCCTGCCCGGGCGTCTCAAGGGGGTGGGCACCGTGGAATTTGGGATTGCCCCCGCGCAGCGGGGGTACTGGGGGCTCTGCGGCGCGGGCAACGCGATGGTCCTCGTACCTCGCGCGATGTGGCCGGGGCGGGCCTTTCAGGGTCTACTCGAGTGCGACGTCTTTTTTCAGGGTGGCGCCGGGGATGATCTCGACGACGAAGGTCTTTTCGGCGGACTTGCCGCGGACGGTGACCTTGTGGCTGCCGGCCGTCAGCGTCTCGCGGACCGGCGTCGAGGATTGGAGCTTTTTGCCGTCGACAAAGACGTCGGCGTAGAGGGGCTTCGAGGTGACGACGAGGACGCCGGTCAGGGTCTTCTTGCCCTTGGTGGCCTTGGCGAATTTGTCGAGGGTGCGGTCGACGTCGTCTTCGGCGGGGCCGTCGGCGCCCGGCACGGGCATAGGCTTCTCTTCGAGGGTGATGTCGACGACGACGCTCTGGCCGGGCTCGGGCACGATGGTGACGGTCTTCTCGACGTAGAAGGGATGGCGCGCGTTGATGACGAGGGTCTCGCCGGGGTTGACCTTCTTGCCCGTGCGCCAGACCTCGCCGTTGATCAGAATCTCGGCGTCGCGGGGGATGGGCCGCACGACGAGGGGCATCGGGATGGGCACAAGCTTCACCTCGAAGCGCAGCGGGTCGCCCTCGGCGACGAACTGACGACGCAGCGGCTCGTAGCCCTCGGCCTCGAACAACAAGTCGACGGTCTCGCCGCGCTGCACCTTGAGGCGCGCTGGCGAGACGTATTTCGGGTCGGGCTGGTAGGCGAGCGAGATGCGCGCGGTGGCGGGGATCGCCTCGACGATCATCTCGAGGCCGCCGCCGAGGTCGACGAGGCCGCCCAATTTTTCGGGCGGCGCCGTCGAATTCGTCGCGGGCGGCGCCGTCGAATTCGTCGTGTTGTTCTGCTGTGTGTTCGCGTTCGGCAGCGACGTGACGACGACGCCGTCGACGGGCAGCTGCTGCGGCTTCATCGCGTTCTTGATCAAGACCGCGCACACCAACAACAAGACCACGCCGAGCAAGGCGCCAACGACAGGAGCCGGCAGCAGCGGCTTCTTCTTCGGCGGCGGCAACGGCGCTGTCTCGCGGGGGCGAAATTGCGTGCGCGTCTCTTCGTTCTCGGGCTCGGGCTCAGGCTCAGGCGCCCGTCGCTGCTGCGCCCGCTGCTTGGTGTTCGTCGACGCGTTCGCCGCAGACGACGACATCGTCTTGACGGTGACCTTGCCCTTCTTGACGACGGGGGCCTGGTCTTCGTCGGCGACGGCCTCTTCGGGTTCGTCGCCTTCGTCGGTGAAGGCGCGGCGCATCAGCTTGGCCAAACGCTCGGCGGTGAACGACGGATCGCGGGCGTAGAGCCAACCGCGCAAGGCGCCGGCGAAAGCGGCGGCGTCTTTGAAGCGCTTCTTGCGCTCTTTCGCCAACGCCTGCTCGAGGATCTCTTGCAGCTCGGGATCGACGCCCTCAGCGGTGAGGTCGGGCGTCTCTTCTTCGAGGATCGCGTCGATGATCTCGAGGTCGCCCTGCTGGGGAAAGCGTTGGCGCATCGCCAACATCTCGAACAAGACGACGCCGGCGGCGAAGACGTCGACGCGGTGGTCGATGCCGGCGCTGCCCGCCAGCGATGGCTTGATCTGCTCTGGCGCCATGTAGCGCAGCTTTCCTTTCACCTGCGAGCCCTGGGTGGCCTCGAGGCGGTCGCGCGCGCGGGCGATGCCAAAGTCGATGACTTTGATCTGCCCCGTCATGGAGAGCAGCACGTTCTGCGGGCTCACATCGCGGTGGATGATGCGGGCCGGGTTGCCGTCGTTGTCTTTCTGCGTGTGCGCCGCGTGCAGCCCCTCGAGCACGTTGATGAGGATGAACGCGGCCACAAACGGATCGAACTTCGCGCTGCCGTTGGGTGACGCCTTTTTGATGCGACGAATCAGCCGCGAGAGCGCGTAGCCGTCGACGTATTCCATGACGATGAAGACGTCGTGGCCGCCGCCCGGTGACTCGCTGTCGGCTTCGTCGAGCTCGTGCACGTGCACGACGTTCGGGTGGTTGAGCAGCACGCAGATGCGCGCCTCGTCGACGAGCATGTTCACGACGTGCTTGTTCGACGTGTACTGCGGAAGAATCCGCTTGATCGCGACCTGCTTCTCGAAGCCGCGGGCGCCGCTCGACTTGGCGAGAAACACCTCGCCCATGCCGCCCTTGCCGAGCCTGCGCACCAGCGTATAGCGGCCCAGCTTTTGGCCTTCGACGTCGACGTCGTCACTCACAGGGGCAGCTTGGCTGCTGGGGCTTCTGTGATCAAGCAAAGGGCGCCTAATGTCGGTGCGTGCTCGCGTCGTCGCTGCTGGTCCTGCTTGCTCTGTCGGGTGCGCCCCGGCGTGAACCTCCGGTTTTTGCCGGCGTCGCCGTGCGTGGCGAGGTGCAAGAGAAAGACCTCGTGCAGGTGACCGAGCAGCTGCGCTCGGTCTTCGCCGGCCGCGGCGCCAAGGTGGTCACCCCCGTCGAGAAAAAGGCCACCGTCGAAAAAGAGCGGCGCCTGATGAAAGACCTCGACGAGCGCCTCGACGACGCCGCCCGCGCCGCCGACGACGACGATTGGAACGGCGTGCGCGGCATCCTGTCTGAGGCCAAAGACGTCTTCGAAGAGAACCTCGCCTACACCGAGGACGACGCGGCCTGGGCCCGCTACCGCGAGATGATGGTGATGACGGCTGTGGCCCAGCTGAAGGTCGGCGACAAGCGCGCCGCCGACACCGCCATCTTGCAGCTGCTCGCTGTCGAGCCGGACTGGAAGCCCCAGCCGGCGAAGGACCCGCCGCCGCCGAAGGAAGAGCCGTCGTCGAAGAGGAAGAAGAAGAAGACCAAGACTGCACCGAAAGAGCCGAAAGAGCCGAAAGAGGCAGAAGCAGAGCTGACGATCGAGCAGCAGCTGCAGGCGCGCTACGACGCTGTCCGCGACGAGTCGCGGGCGACGCCGCCAGTCAGCCTCGAGGTGAAGAGCCGTCCGCCGGGCGCCAAGGTGCTCGTCGACGGGCGCCGCGCCGGCCGCGCCCCCGTCGCCGTCGAGGTGCCGCCCGGCGTGCACTACGTGATCGTCGAAGAGAGCGGACGCGTGACGCGCCAGCGCGTCGTCGTCACCGACGAAGGCGGCCGCGTCTCGGCCCGCCTCGGATCGCCCGAGCTCGAGGCCGCGCAGCGGCTGACGTCGCAGCTGCGCAAAGAAGAGACCAAGAAGACCGAGCTGCTCGACCTGGCCTACGACGTCGCCGACGTGGCCATCGTCGCCGTCGTCGTGCCGTACGGCGGCAGCGTCAGCGTCGTCTGCGCCCGCGTCACCGACGGCGAGCTCGACGCCGTCGTCGGCGCGCACCTGCCGCGCGGCGAAGGCGCCCGCGAAAAAGCCGTCTTCAACCTCGTCGAAGCCGCCTTGAACCAAAAGGCCGACGGCTGGGTCGACGCCGCCGATCCCGCCATCACGCTGCGCCCGCTGCTCTTCTCGGGCACCGGCGATCGCACCATCGCCGACGAGCCCGAGCCGGTGAACCTGCCGCTCGTCATCGGCAGCATCGTCGGCGGCGTCGCGGTCGTCTCTGGCATCGGCCTCGGCGTCGCCGTCATCGTCATCAACGAAGGCAAGAAAGACGTCGGCTTCTTCTACAGCGTCGACACCTCGGGGCTCGAATGACTGCTCGCTCTCTCGCCGCCGTCATCGTCGTCGTCAGCGCTGTCTGCGGCGTCGTCGGCGCCGGCGCCTGCGCCCCCGAGGTCACCGTCACGGTCGTCAGAGCCGACGACCTCGACGCGGCCTTTCCCATCGACATCATCGCCATGGTCTTTCGCTTGAATGGCCAGCTCAGCGATCCCCTGCTCGTCGACCCCTTCGCGATCAACGCGCCGCCGAGCGACTACGTCGAGGTGCCGCCCGACACGCCGTTCTCGGTCGACGTGCTCGGCTGCGGCGACAACGGCTGCACCAGCGAAGGGCAGCTCGACGCCCGCGGCTGCGCCGATGGGTTTCAGCTCGCGCGCGGTGAGGTGAAGACGCTGACCATCGAGCTGCACAAGGTCGACATCGGCAACGACGCCTGCCCCGTCGAAGACCCCGCCTCCGTCGACGTCGGCTTCGAGTTCGTCGAACCCCCAGCACCCGCAGAGGGCGAAGGCGAGGGCGAGGGCGAAGGCGAGTGACTGCGTAGGCGTCTACGCAGACGACGACGCTGGCGCTGGCCTTGACGACGACGGCGGCAACCGTCATGGCCTGCGCCTATGTCGAATTCGCAGATCCACATCGTCGACAACGACAGCCCCGCGCGCCTGATGTTCTCGGGCGAGCAGCTGCTGTTCGAGCACCTGCCGGCCGGTACGCGCGTCATCTATCCGAAGCCGCCCATCGTCGGGCTCAAGGATCCTGAGGCGGCGATTCGCTACGCGCTCAACAACCCGATGGGCATGGACCCGCTGCACGCGCTGCTGCACCCGGGCATGAAGGTCACCATCGCCTTCGACGACATCTCGCTGCCCCTGCCGCCGATGAAGCGCCCCGACGTGCGCCAGCGCGTGATGGAGGTCGTGCTCGAGATCCTGGGCAACCACGGCGTCGACGACATCCACCTGATCGCCGCGCTCGCCGTGCACCGCCGCATGACGCCCGACGAGCTGCGCCACGTCGTCGGCGACAAGATTTACGACGCCTACGCCCCTGACCGTCTGTACAACCACGACGCCGAAGACACCGAGAACATGCTCGACATCGGCAAGACCGATCAGGGCGAATACGTACAAATCAACAAGCGCGCGATGGAGAGCGATTTGTTGATCTATGTGAACCTCAACCTGGTTCCCATGGATGGTGGTCACAAGTCGGTCGCCACCGGTCTCACTGGATATAAAGCGCTGCGCGCCCACCACAATCCTTACGTGATGGAAAAGTGCGACAGCTACATGGACCCCCGCGAAGAGAAGTCGCCGCTGGCGGCCTCGATCAACCGGCAGGGCAAGTATCTTGAGAAGCACGTCAAGATCTTCCACATCGAAACTGCGATCAACAACCGCATGTTCCCCGACCAACTCGGCTTTCTGCACAAGAAAGAAGAGAGCTTCAGCGAATTCGAATGGCAGAAGGCCAAGGCGTTGAAGGCGACGCTCGACTCGCTGCCGCAGGCGGCGCGCCAGAAGCTGCTGTATTCGTCGCCGGCGCAGTATGAGTTGATTGGTGTGTGGGCTGGCGAGTGCGAGCAGGTGCACAAGAAGACCGTCGAGAAGTGCCTCGAGCAGTACGCCATTCCGGTGAAGGGACAGGCCGACATCGCCATCTTCGGCGTGCCGTATGTCTCACCCTACAATGTACACTCGTACCTCAATCCGCTGTTGGTGCAGGTGCAGGCCACGGGCTACCTGCACAACCTCTACCGCAACAACCCGCTGGTGAAGAAGGGCGGCACGGTGATCATCACCCACCCCTTCAACGACCAGTTCGACCCGGTGCACCACGCGCCCTACATCGAGTTCGTGCACCGGCTCTTGCCCGAGACGCGCGACGCCAAGACGTTGCATAAGAAATACGAAGAGAAGTTTGCGAATGACCCGACTTACGTCGAGCTCTACCGCAAGTCTTATGCGTATCATGGAGCTCACCCGTTCTTCATGTGGTACTGGGGTGAAGCCGGACGTCAGCACATCGGCCGCGTCATCGTCGCTGGCGCCACCGACGACTACATGTGTGAGCTCTTCGGCTACGAGCCGGCGGCCAACCTGCAAGAGGCCATCGCCATGGCGCAAGACTCGGCGCCGCCTTCGCCGCAGATGACCATGGTGCACGTGCCGCCGATCCTGATGGTCGACGTCAGCGTCGACGAGGCGAAGCCCACAGCACCTGCGCAGATCAAGCAGTAGTCAGCGAAAGACCTGCACCGGGCCTGCGGCGGTCGGTGCTTCGTCGTTGCCGACGTCGTTGACGCTGCCGTCGCCGTGGGCGCCGCTCGCGCCTTCGCCGAAGCAGACGACGCTGCTGTCGCCGCGGACGACGCAGGTGTGGCTGGCGCCGACGGCGACGTCGATGACGGCGTTGCCGACAACGACGGC
>JANNAY010000814.1:0-2853 GCA_031384945.1 Deltaproteobacteria bacterium | reverse complement strand
GACCTCGACGACGTCGGCCTGCAGCGGCGCGCTGCCGACGATCTGCAGGGTCGCCGCGCCCGCGCCGATGGGAGCGCTGCGGCCGTTCGGCACGCGCACATCGATGAGGCGCAGCGGGGTGGTGATGCGCGCGTTGCGCTCAAGCACCGCCTGCGGCTGCGGCCAGCCGGCGCGGACGACGACGTCGTTGCCGTCGCGGACGGCGACGACATCGATGGCGCCGGCGCCGACGTCAAAGGCGGCGGAGTCGGCGGCGTAGTCGACGACGGCGCCGTTGACCTGCGCCTTGCCGCGCACCTGCAACCGGTACCGGCCGAAGGCGAGGTCGATGGGCAGCTCGAGGTGCGCCGTCCACGTCCACACACCGTCGGCGCCGCGCAGCATCGAGAGGGGAAAGAGCGTGTTCGCCGTCGAGAACTCACGGCCGTTGTCGAGCACGACGGCCGCGTCGTTGCCGACGTCGACGAGGGTGACGACGGGGCCGCCGCCTTCGACGGCGACGTCGCCGCCTTCAAAGACGAAGTCGACGACGGCGCGGCGGGCGACGGCGGCGGGGACGTCTGTGACGATGGCGCCGGCATCGGCGCTGTCGTCGATGGCGATGGCGTCTTTGACGTTGTCGCTGAAGACCACGGGGGCGGCTTCGACGTCGCTGCCGGCGCCGTCTTGCAGTCGCTGCCAGGCGAGCAGCGCGTGCTGCTTCATGTAATCACCCATCAAATCACCCCAGATCGAGGTGTCGGCCTCGAAGCCGCCGCGGAAGACGCTGTAGGCGAAGGGCGGGTACGACGACGGGGGCAGTCCTTCGTAGCCGGGGTACGGCGGGCTGTCTTCATCGAGCGACGTTGGCAGCAAATACATCAAATGGTCGTTTGCGTACCCCAACGTAAAGACAGCGAGAGGATCGAGTCCGGCCGCTCTTTGCAGGGCAGCGGTGATGTCCCACGAGCCCTCCATCGCCAGCTCGCCGGGCAGCGTGACGACGGCGAGCCCGTCGATGGCGATGGCGTTGATCTGGGTGCGCTGAAACGGGGTGGGCGGGTGGTTGAACAAGAAAGTGTGCAATGAAACGCCGCAGCCCATCTGCTCGCGACCGAGGTGGCCGCTGTACTCGACGTCGCCGTCAGAGACGTCGTCGATCTCTTTGAAGCAGTTCATGCCGCCGTAGGTGACGTCGCCACCGAAAGGCGGCGTGCCGTTGTTGACCCAGTCGCCGCTCTGGTAGCCGAGCAGCGGCGCGGTCACGGCGAAGCGGTGCGCGCGGCTCTGCACGACGACGTCACGCTTCATCTCGAGGCCGTCGAGAGCGTCTTTCACGCGGTCGATGAAGACGGCGCCGGCGTGGTCGTTGCCGGTGGGCACCGAGAAGCCGTTTCCGCCGGCCATCGGCTGCATCGACCCGCCGTTGCCCTGCAAAAACATCGCGGGCACGACGCGCCCCGCTTGCGCGAACTCGTGGGTCTCGACGGCGCGCTCGAAGCCGCCGACGACGTCGTTGGTGCCCCAGTCGCTGCTGTTTTCGGTGGGGTGAATGCCGAAGCCGAAGAGCACGAACAGCGGCGCGCCCGCCTCGTCGTCGACGCGGATCAACAGCGCGCGGTTGTCGTCGAAGGGCGGCGACTCGACGCGGCGGTCGCCGGCGATGGCGTCGTCGACGTCGAAGGCCTCGGCGATCGTCCAACCCAGCTGCGCCGGGGCGGCGCTGTCGATGGCGTCTTCGGCGGCGGCGGCGGCGCTGTCGACGATGCGGTCAAAGACCTCTTGGCGAAACGTGCCGATGCCGAACGGTCCGAGCAGCCCCTCGCTCTCTTCGAGCAACGGCAAGAACCGCGCAGGACCGCTGTGCGTGTGCGTCGCCGACACCAACAGCGCGTCGCGCACGTCGGTGCCGGTGTCGGCCTGCACCTTCGCAGCGATGGCCTCGGTCAGCGCCGACGTCGGAAAGATGATCGGCAGGCGCACGACGAGAAAGCGTCCATCGCCAGCGTCCATGAACGCCGCGCGCGCGCTCAGCCCCTCGAGGTGTCCGATGCTCGGGTCCATGCCGTCGGCCCACGCGCCGTCGCCAGGACCAGCGCGCGCCGAGAGCCCGCCCATGCACGTCGTCGCCGGCACATCGAGCGGACGCTCGCCCACGCCCGCGAGCAACGACGCGTGCGCGCCCAGCGTCGTCGTCGTCGTCGTGCGTTTGAGCCCGTCGACGCAGCGGCCGAAGTCGGTGCACAGCGTGCCGGCGCGGCAGTCTTCGTCGACCTCGCAGCCGGGGCGGCAGGCGAACGACGTCAGGTCGGCCTTGTCGGTCTGCTCGCACACCGCCGTGCGCCCGAGCCCCGCTTGTTGTTCGTTCAGCGCGTCGCGGCAGAAGGGCCAGTCGTCGATGCCGAGGCAGCCTGGCGCTTCAACGCAGTCGCCGCCGACGCAGACGTTGCCGGCGTCGCATTCGTCGCTGACCGCGCACTCGGACGTCGGCGCCGCCTCAAGCCCACGATCGAGCGGCTGGCACCCGGCGAACAACGCGCTGGTGAAGGCGACGACGACGACGGCGGACGAGGCGAACGAGACGAAGCGCATCCCCGCTTGTGCCCGGATCGGCGGGCCGCGCAAAGGACCGTCGGCTACGCTCACGTCGGCCGGGGGTGGCAATGCGCAGGGTCACGTTTCTCAGGGTCCACGTCGCTTTCGTCGGCGCCATCGTCGCTTTCTTCGGCGCCAGCGTCGCCATCGCCGAGCCGTGCGCGACGCCAGATGTGTTCGTCCGTGGGCCCGTGGCCTTTCCCGCTGACGGCGACGCGGTGCCGCAGAACGCGACGTTCCTCGTCGTCGATCCCGTCGCCGCCGTGACGCTGGTGGGCG
>JANNAY010000795.1:0-2384 GCA_031384945.1 Deltaproteobacteria bacterium | reverse complement strand
CGCATCGACAAAGAGCTGCTGCGCACCCACAGCGAAGGACTCATCGCGCACGAGGTTCTGCTTCGACCAGTTGATGAAGTCCTGGACGATCAAGAAGTAGCCGGGGAAGCCCATCTTGATGATGCAGTCGAGCTCGGTCTGCAGCCGCTTCTTGTACTCTTCGCGGTCGACCTTGTAGGCGATTTCGGTGAAGCGCTTCTCGAGTCCTTTGTACGACAGCTCGCTGAGGTAGCCCGCTTCATCCTTGTATTCAGACGGGATGGGAAACGGCGGCAAGTAGTACTTGCCGAGGTCGAGCTTGACGTTGCACCGCTTGGCGATCTCGCAGGTGTTCTCGAAGGCGTTGGCGTGGTCTTGCTTGAGCAGGCCCCACATCTCTTCGCCGCTGCGGATGTAGAAGGCGTCGGTCTCGTGCTTGTGCAGCTTGGGGTCTCCCCATGGCAGCTGCTGGCGGATGGCCATCAAGATGTTTTGCGCTTCGTGCTGGTCTCTTGTCACATAGTGACAATCGTTCGTCGCCGCGATTTGAATGCCTTCGTCTGCCGCGAGCTGCGCCAAAAAGGCATTGACCTGGTTCTGCTTGTCGATGCCGTTGGGCTGCACCTCGAGAAAGAAGTTCTTCTCCCCGAAGATGCCCTTCAACGTCTGCGCCGCCAGCCGCGAGCCATCGCGATCTCCCTGCGCGGCCTTCTTGCCGACCTCGCCGCCGAGGCAGGCCGTCAGCGCGATGAGTCCTTCGCTGTGGGTGCGCAGCAGCTCTTTGTCGATGCGGGGGAAGTAGTATTTCCCATGTGTGAAGGCTCGGGTCGACAGCTTTTTCAGGTTGTCGTAGCCGGTGTTGTTTTCCGCGAGCAGCACGAGGTGAAAGTTCTCGCGCTTGGTCTTGTCTTCGTGCGACGTGTCGCCGGTGACGCCGGTGACGTAGGCTTCCATGCCGAGGATGGGTTTGATGCCGGCGGCCTGGGCTTGCTGGTAGAAATCCAGCGCGCCGAACATGTTTCCATGGTCCGTCACGGCGACGGAGGTCATCTTCAATTCTGTGGTCTTTTTGACCAGATCCTTGAGCCGGATCGCTCCGTCGAGAAACGAGTACTGCGTGTGCAGGTGCAGGTGGGCGAAGTCGTTGCTCGACATGATCGGCCTCCGTCGTGACGTCGTCGTCGTCGTGTCGCAGCGAATCACCACCGGCAATGGGGCGTGGTCAGCCTTCACGACGACCCGAATCGTGATCAGCACCTTCCCGGTGCCGAGCTCTCGGCGGGTGTGCATGGCGAGGGTTTGGGTGGCGCGGGTGCGCCGTGCGGAAGTCGGCGATTTGCGTGTTGAGGTGGGCGTCGTTGGTGTGCTGCACGAGCTGGGTTTCTGCTTCTTCTTCGCCACGCGGGTCTTTGGCTTCCTCTGATGCTGGGCGGAAGTGGCTCATGCACCGCGGACGACGGCGTCGTCGACTGCTTGCCGCAGGTCCGCCGAAAGGGAGACGGCTCCGTGCACCTCCGCGGCGAGGATGCTCGTACCTCGCCACCGTCGCCGCTCCGGTGTCGCGAGTGCTAACGTTCGCCAATAAAATCGACGGACCAGCCGGCGTCTGCTGGGCTTCAAATCGTGAAAAATACAGCTATCGATGTACATTGGAAGGGCGACGTACGGCGCCCAGAGCCAAGGTCTGTGCCCCCATGGAACACGATGCGGAGCACCTTGCTCGACTGACGCCGCCCGTGGGTAACTCGGGCGCGCGAGGGGAACATGTCGATCGCTATCGTGCTCCTGGGCCTCCTCCTGGCCGCTGGTCTTGCTCTGTTTGTCACCTTGTGGTGGCGCGAGCACGAGAAGCGACGGGGTGTCGAGATGCGCTTCGCTGGCGTCGTCGATGCGGAGGCGGAGCGGGATCGCGCACGGGAGGACGCCAGACGTATCCAAGCGGAGGTGCAACGCACATCGAGTGAGAGCGTCGACCGCGCGAAACGTGCCGAGCAAGAGCGAGAGGCCGCCATTGTCGCCTTCGAGGCCATGCGTCTTGCCGAGCGCACTCAGCTTGACGCCGAGATCCAAGACAAGCGCGGGCGTTGGGAGGGCCAATACTCCGCTGCGCTCTCAGAACTCGAGCACCTGCAGCGCGAGGTGCGGGTCCTCGAGGAGACCGCGGAGCTGCAGGTGCTCGAGTTCTCCTCGAGGACCTGCAGCGCAAAAGCGGTGGACGACAATGCCAGCGCCAGTCCAACGAACAACGCCGGTGCCGCCTTCAGGCCCAACACCATCATCGCGGCAGCGGCGAGTGGGAGGGCTGTGATTACAACTTGTGCTCCGCCCAGTCCGAAAATCACTTGCCGCATGGCCCATAGCCGTTTGGGGCGGAGCTCCAAGCCGATCAGGAACAACAACAGCAC
>JANNAY010000769.1:0-1780 GCA_031384945.1 Deltaproteobacteria bacterium | reverse complement strand
CGGCGTCATCGTCGCGCACGGCGCTGATGGCGATCGCGCGTTGATGTTGTTCACCGGCGACGACGACGACGCTGCCCGCTTCGCCGACGTCGTCAACGTCTGGCGCGCCACCCTGCCCGACGACGTGACGTTGCACCTCGTCGTCACGCCGACCGCGTTGCCGTTATACGTGCCAGCGAGCGCGCTCGAGCGCACCAACGACGAGGCCGAGGCGATCGTGGCGCTCAAGGCGAAGGTCGACCCGCGGGTGAATTTCGCCGATGTCTACGGCGAGCTGTCGCTGCACGTCGACGAGCCGATCTTTTTCAAGACTGATCACCATTGGACGGCCCGCGGCGCCTACTACGGCTACCGCGCCTTCTGCGCCGCCGCCGGCATCGCGCCCAAAGGCCTCGACACCCTCGAGCACACCGTTGGACGCGAGGCGCCAGGGTCGCTGTACCGCATGACCAAAGACGCGCGGCTGTTGAAGATCAAAGACCCCGTCGAGCTGTGGTTGCCCGCCGTCGGCTACTCGGCGTTGCGCGCCGATCCGGGTGAGCAAAAGGCCGCGCGCAGGGCGTCGTTCGTCGACGTCAACGAGAAGGGCTATCTCGCGTTTTTGGGCGGCGATCATCCGTACATGGTGGCCAGGCTCAACGAAGACGAAGTCACCGACGACAACCGCGGCAAGGTCGCCCTCGTCGTCAAAAACTCGTACGGCAACGCGTTTGCGCCGTGGCTCTTGCCGCACTTCGAGAAAGTGGTCGTCGTCGACTACCGCTACTACGCCTTCAGCGTGCAGAGGCTGATCGCTGAGCATCACGTCACCGACGTCGTCATCGTCAACGCCACCACGACGGCGATCTCGAAGCCGCACCAACGCCGGCTGCAGCAGTCGCTGAAGGGTGTTGGCGAAGCGTGGGAGCCTGTGACCGCCGAGTGCCTCGCGCGGCAAGAAGAAGAAAAGAAGGCCAGAGAAGAAGCACGAGAAGAGGCGCGCAAGCACCCGGTCGTGGATGCTGGTGTTGGAGCGAGCCCATGACGTCGTTGTTGTTTGCGCTGCTGTTGTCGTCGTCGGTGGTGTCGCAGCCGGCGTCGACGCCGTTGATCAAAGACGGCGATCGCGTGGTGTTTCTCGGCGACAGCATCACCGCGATTCACACCTGGACGCGCTACGTCGAAGAAGCCGTGCGCCTGCGCTACCCGCAGCTCACCGTCACATTCATCAACGCCGGCGTCGGCGGCAACACCGCCGAAGACGCCCTCGCCCGCGTCGAGGTCGACGTGCTCGGCCACAAGCCCAACGTGGTGTTTCTCAACTTCGGCATGAACGACGCGAGCTATCCCGACGGCAGCAGCGGCGCCGCGTTCGAAGCAAACATGACGACGTTGATCGAGCGCTTGAAGAAGAGCGGCGTGCGCACGTTGGTGTGGATCGATCCTTCGCCCTACGACGCTGCCGGGCTCGGCGCTTCACACAAGAACACGCTGCGCGCGCGCCGCCTCGAAGAGATGGCCCTCTACGTCGAGAAGACCGCCAAAGAGCAGGGTCTGATCAGCGTCCAGTGGAACGCGCCGCTGCAAGCCGCCCTCAAGGTGTGGAAGGTGCCGCCGCACGCCGAGAAAGAAGCGAAGTTGCTGCCCGATCGCATCCACCCCGGTCCGCCCGCGCACGCGATCATGGGACTGCAAGCCGCCAAGGCCGTCGGCGTCGACGTCGGCGCCAGCGTCGTCGTCGCCCAGTTCGTGCCTGCTGCGGCCGGCAAAGGCGGCGCGGTCAACTTCGCCACGCCGTCGC
>JANNAY010000762.1:0-10041 GCA_031384945.1 Deltaproteobacteria bacterium | reverse complement strand
GAAATTCGGGGCTGGGGGTCTTCTCCGCGACGTCAGGTGAAGAAGAGCCGGTGGTGCTCTTGCACCCGCGCCAGCGTCTCTTTCGATCGCGCGTGAATCATCGCGTCGAACAAGGCCCGCAGCCGCGGGTTGGCGTCGACGATGGCGCTGAGCTTCTTGCCGTCGATCTGGAACAGCGACACGGGCCCAAGCGCGCGGACGCTCACGGTGCGCGGGGTGTTCTTCAAGGCGGCGATCTCGCCGAAGAACTGGCCGCTGCCGAGCTTGTTGATGAAGATCGACAGGCCGGTGTTGTCTTTGCGAAAGACTTCGACCTCACCGCGCTTGATGAAATACAGGCTGTCGTTTTTGGTGCCTTCTTTGACGATGACGCCGTCGTCGTCGACGTCGACCATCAGCGCCGTGTCGAGCAAAGAACGCCTGTCGTCGGGTGGCAAGAGTGAGAAGACCGGCGACTTCGCCATCATCAACTCAACAACACGCTCTTTGTAGAAGTTCAGCAGCGGCGCGGTGAAGCCAGGATCGACGGCGGCGATGTGCTCAACATCAGCGCGCTCGATCTCGAGCAAGACGCCGTCGGTGACCGCTTCGACGGTGGCGCTGCGCGGGCGCTCGGCGAGAAACGAGAACTCGCCGAAGAAGTCGCCGTCGGCGAGGCCGGCCAAATACACGCGCTCGACACGTTGGCGCGCGAGCACCAGCTGATCGATCAAGACGCCGGTGTCGTTGGCGGTGGCGTCGGCGCCCCAGTCGAGATCAGACGAGACAGAGAACGTTGACGACGGCGGCGGCAGCGTCGGCGGCACCGAAGAAGAGTCGTCGCCAGGAGAGCAGCTGACGACGAAGCGGCCGCGGCCGACGGCGTAGAGGACGTCGCCGGGGTCGCCTTCTCTGAGGATGACGTCGCCTTTGCTGACGCGTCTGACGGCGACGACGTTGGCGACGGCGACGAGCTCGCGGGCGCCGAGGGATCCGAAGAGCGGCACCTTCGGCGGCAACGGCAGATCATCTTTGCCGACGGCGCGCGAGAAGCCGTGGTGATCGAAACGGGCCAGCAAGGCGTCGAGCTCGTGGCGGCGGCCCGGGGCGAGGTCGGCGAGGGCTTCGACGTCTTTGTCGACGACGTCTTTGTCGATGCCGATCAAGCGCATGCCGGCGTGGGCGCACAGCGCCTGCACCAACAAGCCGCGAAAGGCGAAGGCGGCGCTGGCCACGCGCCACGCCGACTGCGCGACGTCGGGCATGCCGAGGGCGAGGGCGCGGTCGCCGACGTCGACGAGGATCCACGGGTCTTGATCGCGCGTGGCCTTTTGCATCAGGCCCTCGAGCTCGGCGTCTTGCGACAAGCGCGGCGAGCGTCGCGCCGTGACATCGACAGGCGAGACCGCCCCGGCATGGCCGTATCCAGACGCCATGCCTGAAGGCGGTGACGCCGTCAGACCACGCGGCGCCACCAACGCAGCGGGGCGCATCGGCGCTGTGTCGTCGGCCCAATCGATGGTGCCGAGCCAGACCGCGAAGGTCTCTTTGTCGAAGACCTCGACGTGGGCCAACGGCGATGACTTCGCCATCTCAGACACGACGGTCTCGAGGGCGAGGCTGACGTCTTCGGCCGAGCGCGGCCGCCGTGTGCGATCGCGCTGCAAGAGCGTCAGCACGACATGGTCGAGCGACGCCGGCACGCCGGGGCGAATGGTCGACGGCGCCACGATGGTGTCGCCCAACACCCGCTGCAACGTCGCCACGGGGTTGTCTTCGGCGAACAAGCGCTGCCCCGTCAGGCACTCCCAGAGCAAGACGCCCATGGCCCACAGGTCAGTGCTCCCGTCGACGGGCAGCCCCTGCGCCTGCTCGGGCGCCATGTACGCGGCCTTGCCGAGCACCATGCCCGGCGATGTCAGCGTGAGCTTGTGGCGGGCGGCGGCGATGCCGAAGTCAGTGATTTTGACTTCGCCGCCGCTCGACAACAGTACATTTTGTGGGCTGACATCGCGGTGCACGATGCCGAGTGACGCGCCGCGCGCGTCGACCATGCCGTGCGCGTGACCGAGACCCGCGGCCACCTGCGCCACGATCCACGCCGCCACGATCGGGGGCAGCGCGGCGCCGCGGCCGACGAAGTGACGCAACAAGGCGGCGAGGTCGGTGCCGTCGACGTACTCGATGGCCATGAAATAGGTGCTGTCGACCTGCCCAAAGTCATACAGTTGAACGATGTTCTTGTGGTTGAGCCCGATGGTGATGCGGGCTTCGTCGATGAACATCGAGACGAACTGCAGGTCGCGCGAGAACTGCGGAAGAATTCGTTTGATGGCGCAGCTCTTCGGCGTGCCCGACAGCGGGCGGGCCAGAAGGATCTCGGCCATGCCCCCCTGGGCGATCCTCTCGACGAGCTGGTAGCGACCAAAGAGATCAGGCACGCGACGAGGCTCCGAAGGTGACGCGGGCGATCACAATGCGAACCTACGCGAGGCTGCGGGCCTTCGCTTCGTTTCTGGCCTCGATCCGGCGGGCTGCCATCGCCGCGGTCGCGAAGAGGGGCAGGGGCGGACAGCGCCCGTGCAGCACCAGGCGCGCCCCCATGTGCAGATCGACGCCGCAATGGGGACCGTCGAGCCACACGCGCCCCTCGCGCATCTTCGACGTCACGACGACGTCGTCGTTGGCGTCGAAGAAGAAGTCGGCGTGAGCCCACGCGGGGCGGCCGAGCACGGCCCGATCGCTGGCGGGTTCGCGGAACAGCTCACGAACGCGAAAGTGCAGACGTTGATCGTCGAGGTCTTGGATGGCGCCGCCGGCCGACGACATCGCCGCCGTCGACCCCGTCGCCGTGCACACCCAGATGCCGCTCGACTTGTGGTCTTCGACGATGCCCTGGTGGCCCACGAGATACTTCGACGTCGCCGCCGGGTTCTTCGTGCCGATCAGCAGATCGTTGAGCACCGGAAAGGGCAGGGGTTTGCCGTCGATGTTGCCCATCAGGCGCCGAACCGGCGTCGGCGACAGCTTCTTCGACAAGATGTCTTCGAGCACGTCGCCGAACGAGGCGGCGGTGGCCGCGCACAGAAAGCCGGTGCTGCGGGCGGTGTCTGAGTTGACGCCGACGGCGGCGCCCCCGTCGGCTTCGCCGGCGCAGATCTTATGGCTGGCGTCGAGCAAGGTGCCGTCGCCGCCGACGGAGACCAGCAGGCGCCCCCGGCAGTGCTCACCCTTGAGGCGCGCCCGGTAAATGCGCTTGGTCTTGCAGCCGGCTGCTTTGAGCGCGTCGGCGACGGCGGCGAGGGCTTTGTTGTGGGCTTCGTGGGCGAGCCGCAGCGGCCGCACGCTGACGTCGTCGTCATCGACGAGGGCCTGGATGCGCGCGTTCTTGTTCTCGAGCGCCAGCTGCAGCTGGGACTTTTTGTAGACGAGGACGACCTCGAGCCGGCTGGTCATCGGGCCGCTCCGCACGGCAAGAGCGACCTCGGACGGAGAACCAGACTGGCTGTTCGAATCCGTCGCTGGGCCGACACACGTCCGGAAGGAGTCGATTGCATCGGATTCCTTGACCCTGCGGGGCAACGCGCCTGATCGTCGCGGGCGCCTCGTCTCGAGACAAGGCCGACAGCACGCCAGCGATACCGTTACCGCAGGACACGAGCGCCGTGGAAGAGACCCAACGTCAGAACCTCGTCATGGCGTTCAACAACGTGCTGCGCACCAGCGCGCTCGTCGGCGTCGTCGACCTGCAGCGGGCCGCGCTCGGCTTCTCGGCCTTGCTCGACCAGGTGCCCGAAGGATCACCGATCCCGCTTGAGCCCCTCTACGACTTTCTCCTCGAGCAGAAGGGGCCCGAAAACGGCGTCCGCGAGGTGATCGTCTTCATGAAGAGCCGCGAGTCGCGCTTCGGCGTGACGATGGAGTTGCCGCCGAAGTTGGCGTCGCTCACCGAAGACGAGGTCAACAAGCTCATCGTCGCGTTCACGAACCGTGGCGCGAGCTCGGGCACCTACGCCGGCAAGTCGATCGAAGGCGCGGGGCAGGCGCAGAAGGGCAAGACGCCGTCGGGTACGACGACGACGAGCGCCATCAACGGCAGCATGCCCGCTGGGGGCCAGGCAAAGCGCGAGAAGCTGAAGCCGTCGATGCCGACGCAGACGAAGTTGGGCATCCTGCTCGCCGTCCTCGCCGTGCTCTTGATTGCCAACCTCATCTTCAACGCCGCCACCGCGGTGCCACCGCCGCAGCCGCTGTCGCTGAACGATCCCGCCGGGCTGCCCTGCGTCGATCCCATCGTCGCCGCCAACCGCGTCGTCGTCTGTCGCGTCCCCGCCGCGTTCTTTAAGAACCCGCAGTCCGTCGTCGACGCCAAGGCCGCCATCACCTTCTCGGCCATCAAGGCGCAGGGCCTCGCGGCGATCTACGTCTACAAACTCGAAGACGGCGGCATGGTGCTGACCATCCCCTGACGCATGATCTGGCGGGCTTTCCTGCGTGGCCACTGGCGCCGACGTAGGCTTTGCACATGTTGTTCAGAAATGACGGCCAGGCAGAAATGCCTACGTCGCTCCCAAAGCCTCGCTCCGTGCCATTTCGGCGGCCGTCATGTTGACGCTGATTTCCGGCTCGTTCTTCGCCGTCGCCGTGCTCGGCATCGTCGGCGGCATCCTCGAGCTGCGCACCGCGCTGCGCCTGTTGTCGGCGCGCAAAGGCCGCGGCGACGGCAAGGGCAGCGCCGAACGCCGCGTTCGCGTTGACGCCGTCGTCCGCGCCACCGACGGCGTCCTCGAGTCACCGCTCTTGAAGCACCGCTGCGTGATGTTCACGCTGGTGCTGCTGCGCCGTCGTCTGCACGAGACGGTCGGCGCCGGCGCGCTGTTTTGGAACGAGGCGCGGCCCTTCTCGCTCGTCACCGATGACGGCGTCACCCTCGACGTCGATCAGAAGAAGCGGCCGGTGTTCGTGCTGGGCCTCGACACCACCGAGAAGCCGCTGCCGTTCTTGCCCACGGCCATCGCCGGGCTCTTGATCCAGCGCTTCGGCCGCAAAGGACACATCTGGGCCGAAGAGCACGTCGTGCGCGCCACCGAGACCACCCTCGACGACGGCGCCACCGTGCACGCCCTCGTCGAAGACGGCGTCGTCAAGCTGTTGAGCACGCAGCCCCTCGCCGCCCTCGGCCGCGCTGCCTTCGTCCGCGGCGCCACCGCCGTCGTCGTCGCCGTCGTCTCGTTCGTGTTTTTCTGGTTCTTGCGCTGATGGTTGTGGGGCGCAGGTCCCGCTACGTCACGTCGAGGTAGCCGAGCATCGCCCGCGACAGCTCGGCGGTGAGCGCGTCGTCGTCGAGCGACATGCCCACCGGTCCGCCGTCGCCGAAGATGGCGTGCTGGTCGAGCACCGAGAACAAGATGCGGTGCATGACCTCGGCGGCCAACGTCGGCGTCGGGTGCGTCATCTCGGCCTTGCGTGCCTCGAGCAGCAGTCCGAGGCAGCGGGCGGTGAAGGCCGCGACGTCGACCGAGCGCTTGCGAAACGCGTCGTCGAGGCCGTTTCGGCGCACGACTTCCATGCGCACACCGCGGCGCGTGCGGTACTCGGCGACGACGAAGGCGACGATGGCGGCGACGACCTCGTGCAGGGGCTGTCCGCTCCACCGCTCGGGTGCGAGGGCGGTCTGCGCGGTCTCGCGCGCCTCTTGGCAGATGCGCTCGTGCAGCAGGTGCAGCAGCGACGTCTTGTCGGGGAAGCGCGTGTAGAACGCGCCCACCGACGAGCGCGCCTCTTTGCAAATCGACTGGACGCTCAAGGCATCGAACGCCTCCTTCTCGAGGAGGGTCTCGGTGGCGTCGAGCAGGCGGCCGAGCGTCGCCTGGCTGCGGGCCTGCAACGGCTCACGCACCCAGACGAGGTCGCGTGCGGGCGCGGCGTCTGTCGATCGGGTCCCCATCAGGTTCATGGTAGTTGGTCCTTCCCGTCGCAGTGCAAAGAGGCGGGACGTTGTCCCGACCTCAGGGTACCGCACAACGTAAGCGACCTGCTCAGCCTTCGCTCTTGGACCGCCAGACGAGCACGAGGGCGACGAGGCCCGGCAGACCTTGCACAAAGAGGATGTCGACCTTGGCGGTGGCGGCGCCGACGACGGCGGCGACGACAACGCAGGCGCCGGCGAAGAGGCCGAAGGCGCGGGCGACTTTGTCGTCGTTGACGACGACGGCGACGACGAACGCGGCGGCGAGGAAGAGGTTGTAGACGCCCTGGTTCTTCGCGAGGGCGGCGCTGTGCGCGGCGATCTCTGGCGTCGTGCCGAAGGTCTTCAGCCCGTAGTCGGTCTGCCAGAGAAAGAACTCGGCGACGAAGAAGAAGGCGTGCAAGGCGGCGACGACGATGCAGGCGACCTTTGCTGCTGTGCTCATCCTTATCTCTCCATCAGGTGCGAGTCAGGAGGGCAGGCCGAGGGCGTCTTTGATGCCTCTGACGACGGCGCCGAAGCAGGGGCGCTTGGTCGCGCGCGACAGCTGCACCGCCCCCTGCAACCCCGACGCGATCAACGCGGCGAGGTCGTCTGCGCTGCGGGCGAAGAGGAAAGAGCCGTCTTTGCGTCCGGCTTCGAGGATGTTCGTGAGCCAGCTCAACACCTCGTCGGTCATCTGCGTGACCGGGGCGCGCATCTCGTCGGGCAGCCCGGTCAGCTCGGCGGTCAGGATGCCCATCGGGCACGTCTTGGCGTCGTCAGAGAAGCGCGAAGCGATGCGGATGTAGCCCTCGAGCGCCTCGCGTGGCGACAGCTCTTGGTCTTTGGTTTCGTCCATCCAGCGGCGGTAGCGCGAGCGGTAGCGCTCGATCAGCGCGAGGCCGAGGTCGGCCTTTTGCGGGTAGTGGTAGTGAATGGCCGCCGGTTTGACGTCGAGGGCTTCGGCGATGTGCGCGTACGAGAAGCCGCTGAAGCCCCGCGTCTGCAGCAGGTGCGACGCGACCCTGAGAATCTGCTCTTTGGTGTCGCCGCTCTTGTGGTGCTTCGGCTTCTCGTGCTTCTCGTGCTTTTCGACGTCGACGGCGGTCATGCTGGCAGCGTACTGACTAAAACATCAGGGGACAAGAGCAGGCCCGAAGATCGTGCGCCAGGCGGGGGCGTAGGCGGCGGCGCGGGTGGCCTCTTTGCGCAACAGCGACAACGCGCGGGGCGTGACGCCGCGAAAGCCGGTGCCGCTGACGGCGTCGACGTCGCCTTCGTCGGCGAGCCTTTGCCAGATCGCCCTGAGGATTTCTTCTGGCGCGGCGTCGTCGAGCGCGGTCTTTTCGTCGAGCACGAGGGCCAACCATGCGACGGAGGAGGGCAGGCGGATTCCTTCGGCGCGCGCCGTGGCGTTGTTGTCCTTCGGCCGCAGTCCGCGTCGACGGGCCCACAGGCGCACGGCGCGCAGGGCCTCTCGTTGCGTGTCGCTGAGCACCGCGGTCGCCGAGCGGCGGGCGTCGGCGGCGCCGACGACGATGTCGACCTCGACGCCGTCGATGACGGTCTTGATGCGCGGCGCGGCGACGGCGTCGACGCGCGTGCCACCGAGCCTGTCGATCAAGAACGCCAACGGATCGGCGATCGAGAGAGGAGGTTCCCAGGCGACGTCGACGTCGGAGTCGACGAAGCGGACGCCGAGGGCGCTGCTGCCGACGAGGGTGACGGTGCCGGGCAGCGACGACAGCGCCGCGGCGATCTTCGCGGGGAGCGCGCGCGGCGCGGTGAATTCGCAGAGTCCGGTTTCTGCGACAGCGACGCCGAGGTCGACGTCGCCGCAGATGAATTCGTCGAAGACGACAAAGGCGCCGTCGTCGCGGGCGAGGACGACGACGCGGTCGACGACGAATTCGCCGTCGATGGCGGCGTCGACGCCATCTGACGTCAAGGTCAGATGCGGCGTCTTGGCCGGCGCGCCGACCGCGGCCATCAAGCGGGCGCAGGCTCCGTCATCGACGACGGTGGCGGCGCACTTGCCGTGGCCGAAGGGCGCGCTCGGGCCGAAGCGAATCGTGAACGGGTCGATGGCGGCGACGGCGCGGGCGACGGCGCCATAGACGTTGACGTCGTCGACGAAGGGAAAGGCGAGGTTGATGTGCGGGGGCCAGCGCACGAAGGCTTTGTCGTGCGCGCGGCGAATCGCATCGATGGACGTCGACAGCGCCGGCGGCGGCAAGATGCACAACGCACGTTGTGGGTCGTCGTACGCCCGCATCGGCGCGGCGCCCACGCCTGCGCCGAGGTCCATCGCGGCGCGCGGGCAGGCGATCACGGGCCAGTGGTCAGAGCCAGCGACGGCGCGGTCGACGAAGACGCGAGCGAAGCGTTCGACTCCGACGTCGACGCCGCGCAAAAAGATCCGATCGATGCGGCGGGGCGGGCGGCGCTCGTTGCCCTTCCACGTTGCGCCCGCGGCGGCGCCGACGTCGGTGAAGCTGGCGAATTCGTCGAGGTCGTCTTCGTCGTTGGCGTCGAGCAACAGGGCGAGCGGTCCGTGCTTCGGCAGCGCCGCGAGCAATGATTCTCGCTGCTCACGACGACGCTGGCTGCGATCGCCGTGCACGTTGCTGGTGAGGTGCGCGACGCAGATGTGCTGCGTGCCGTCGCTCAACAGCAGCGCATCGCGGCCGGGCAGGGGCAGGCGCAGGGCCGTCCAGGGGCGGGCGTCGACGAGCAGGGCGACGGATCCTTCGGCGAACAGCTGGCGCTGGGTCAGCGGCTGCAAACGGGCGACGAAGTCGGCGGTGACCTCGACAAAGGCGGCGGCGTCGACGTCGAAGCTGGCGGCGGCAACGGCGTTGTCGGCGTCACCTTGCACGTTCCACAGCGCAAACGATCGCAGCGGCGCAGAGGCAGCGGCGCGGACCGCGACGTCGTCGACGCGGTCGGTGCCGTCGTCTCTGTCCCAGACGACGACGCCGTCGCACGACAGCGCGCGCACGCGGTGCTGCGGCACGTCGCGCCGGGCGAGAAAGGTCGCGAGCGGCTCAATGGCATCGGATTCGCCGCGCCGCGTCCACCGGACGCGAAAGCGGGTGGCGTCGAGACGCGGGTCCCAACGGATGCGATCCAGGAGCGTTCCGAGGGGCGTCATGACCGTGTTTCCTTTTGAGTCCTCGGCGCGGCGGACGATCGAAGTGAGCCTAGTGTTCACCGCCGTGCGTCTGCCGTTGCCCGAGCTCCATGATTTTCGCGCCGCCCTCGAGGGCGACGGCATCGACGCCAAGGCGTTGGTGCTCGACGCGCGCGGCACGCTGCACGCGCCGGCGCAGAAGAAGAAGCAGACGACGACGACGACGCAGACGGGGCCTGCCGGTGATTCTGGATCGCAAGCGTTGCCGGCGCCGCCGCCGAGTCTGCAGACGTGGGAGGCGTTGGCGCCGACGAAGCTGCCGACGCTGACGGGGCAAGACGACGCCGAGATCCTGCTGCACGGCGAGCTGACGCGCGGCGGCATGGGCAAGATCTTTCTCGGCGAACAGGTCAGCGTCGGCCGCGAAGTCGCCATCAAGATCGCCACCGACGACAACGACGGCGCCGCCCTCGTCGTCGAAGGCCGCGTCACCGGACAGCTCGAGCACCCCAACATCGTGCCCGTGCACCAGCTCGGCGCGTCGAAGGGTGCAGACGGCGCCTCGGGCAAGCCGCTGCTCGTGATGAAGCGCATTGAAGGCGACAGCTGGAAGGCGCTGCTCAAACAAGGCCGCAACCTCGCCAGAGACGTCGACATCCTCATGGACGTCTGCCGCGCCCTCTCGTTCGCTCACTCGCGCGGCGTCGTGCACCGAGACGTCAAACCCGCCAACGTCATGGTCGGCAGCTTCGGCGAAATCCAGGTCATGGACTGGGGACTCGCGAAAGTTCTCGACCCCGATTCGAAACCCCGGCCGGCAGAGTCCCCCGAATCGCGCGCGACGACCATGATTCGCACCTTGCGAACTTCGCCCACCGGGACTGTGGAGATCGAGGGGTCCGACACGCAGTCGGGCAGCGTTTTGGGAACTCCGTCGTACATGGCGCCGGAACAGGCGATCGGCGATGTCGAAAACTTG
>JANNAY010000735.1:0-4231 GCA_031384945.1 Deltaproteobacteria bacterium | reverse complement strand
TCGTCGGTGACGTGAAAGCCGTTGGTGTCGTTCAAGGTGCCGTCGTAGGTCTCGGCGACGACGGGCAGCCCGAATTCGGGCATGCGCGCCGGGTGGCGCGACAACATCCACTTCAAGACGGCGTCGCGGGTGACGCCGAGAGAGTGGGTGTTGGTGATGGCCAGGGGCAGGTCGGTGCGGCCGCACTCTTCGATCCAGACGAAGCCGGTCATCTCGCCGTTGCCGTTCAAGCTGTGCACACCGGCAAACACCGGAACACCGGCGCCCGCACGCCCCCGCGGATGAATGGCCGTGACCCCTGTCCGCACAGGGCCCTGTCCGACGACGAGCGGACCCTCGCCGCGGATGAGGGTGCGGTAGCCGACTTCGACGCCTTTGACGTCGGTGATGGCGTTGCCTGCGCCGGGCACGCCCACGAAGGGCACGCCGATGGCGCGGGCGCGGGGTTTGCCTGTGGGGGTCACACGGTGGGGATCAGCCATGGGGCGCGCTAACCTGCCGCCGCATGCTGCGCATCTCCCCCGTCGTCGTCGTCGCCCTCTCCGTCGCCAGCCTCGCGGGCTGCCCCGAGGATGAGAAGCCCATCTGCCCCGTCGCGCCCTGCGAAGAAGACGGCGGCGAAGGCGAAGGCGAAGGCGAGGTCTTCGACGACTGCAAAGACGACGACGGCGACGGCTTCTACAGCTGCATCGACCCGCGCTTCCCCGACCGGCCAGACGTGGTCGACTGCGACGACAACGACAAAGGCGCCGTCCCCGGCGGCGTCGAATTCGGCGGCAACGACGTCGACGACGACTGCAGCGGCGCAGCCGGCGACCTGCCGCCGCCGTGCGCCTGCACCGCCGGTGACGTGCTGTCGGGCATCGGCCTGTGCGACCCGCGCGTGACCTCGACCACGCTCGAGGGCGAGGTGTCGCAGCGGGCCGCTGTCGCTGACTATTTCGGCCTCGCGCCGCGCGAAGGCGACGGGTGCTTCAGCGCCATCTCGAGCGGACGCCTCGACGTCGACGCCAGCCGCGCCTTCGATCCCGCCGTGCGCGGGCGCGCGCTCGAGCTGGTGCAGACGGCGCAGACCGAGCCCGTCGGCGCGGTCATCTGCACCCTCGACGGCGTCCGCTTCGACTGCCGCCGCCGCTTCGACCTCAGCACCTTCGACCAGGCCGTCCGCCACCAGATCGACATCGGCGGCGTCGACTTCGCCGGCAACGTCGAGGCGCTGCCGCTGCGCTTCGTCTTCGGCGGCGACGATCCGGTGCTGCCGGTGGCGGCCCCGGCGGTGTTCTCGCCGCTGCCGAACCAGACGACGAGCGAGACGCGCTTCGCCATCGTCGGCAACGGTGGACCTTTCGCTCGCGTCGCCCTCACCATCGACGGCACGGCGCTGCCGCCGGCGGCGCGCGGGCTGACGTCGTCGACGACCACCGACGAGAACGGGCGCTTCGTCTACCCGCCGACGACGATGCCGCTGCTCGCGGCCGGCGCGCACGTGCTCTCGGCCGCCATCGACGACGACCTCGGCGCCACCGTCACCGTCGACGTCCCCTTCGTCGTCGACCCCGCTGCCGCCGACACCATGCCGCCGGCCACCATCGCCGTCGACGCCCTGGCGCAGCCCTCTGCCGAGGCCATCAGCGGCGAGCTCGTCAACTTCGGCGACGACCCGAGCACCGGCGACCCGGTCAACGATCCGTCGTCGGTCACCATCGACGTCGTCGTGCCCAACAACGCCCTGGGCTTCGAGGTCGACTTGATGTTCGTCACCGTCGAGTGGCCCGACTTCTTGTGCGACAGCTTCAACGACGCCTTCCGCCTCGTCGTCGAATCCGGCGCCATCGAAGGCGGCGTCGCCACCGACATCGCCAGAGACCTCGAGGGCGGCGAAATCACCGTCAACTCCGGCTTCTTCGAGCTGCCCTCAGCGTGGACGACCGACCTCTCGCTCTTGCCGCAGGCCGCTGCGATGCCCGACGAGCAGCTCTGCAGCTCCGGCTCGGCCGCGGGCTGCACGCTGCCCGAGTACTGCAGCGACGGCTCCAACGTCTCGTTCATCGGCAGCGGCACCGGCTGGTTGAAGGTCCGCGCCCCCGTCCTCCCCGGCGAGACGGCGCGCATCACCTTCTTCATCGCCGACAACACCGACTTCGCCCTCGACTCCGTCGCCTTCCTCGACGGCTTCCACTGGCTGCCCGACGCCCCGCCCATCGGCGCCGTCAAAGAGTGAGCGTCAGCCTGAAGGCCCCCCTGGCCCCCCGAAACCGGGGGGAAGTCGCGATTGACGAAGCAGCATCGAGTGCTGCGCGCTCGACGATGTCACGGGGCTCGATTTCCCCCCGTTGCGGGGGGCCAGGGGGGCCTTCAGCACCCACCTCGACGTGCGCCGAGAACGTCAGCGCAGCTTGATGAACTCGACGCTGCCGCCCGCGGCGTCGACGGAGACGATGGCCGCCATGCCGCGCGCGGTCTTGCCGTCGAGCATGCCCCAGCCAAACGACGAGGCCGCGCCAGCGTTGATGTAGAGCGACTTCGCCGGCGCCTTCATCGGCAGCTTCACAGCGTGCGTCGCGCCGACGTCGTCGACGGCGCGGCCGCCGGCTTCGAGGATGTGGCCGAAGATGCCGAACCGCACGCCGCCCTCGCCCAACAGCGCGTTGATCTGCGGGTCGCCGACGTTGGGGCCGTCGCTGGTGACGTCGAGGGCGCCGGCGGTCGTGCCGAGCGGCGGACCGTGTGACGTCAGGACCACCGTGTCGCCCTTCGCCGCCAGCGCCTTTGCATGCGCCGTGAGCTCAGCGACGGACTCTTCGCTGTAGTGGCAGGCACCACTCTGCAGGAAATGTCGGTTGAAGTAGCCGGGCAGCGACACGAGGTGCACGCCGCCGAAGTCGACGTCGCGCACGATGTTGCCGTTGATGAGCTGCGGCCACTTCGCAGCGCCGTCGGCAAACGCTGCCGAGAACGCGCTGGTCCACTCGTAGTTGCCAGAGTGCGCGTAGACGGGAACGTCGACCTCTTCGCCCAGCATCTGCACCACAGGAACGATCACCGCGGTCTCGTTGCTGGTGAGGTCTCCGTTGGCGACGACGACGCTGACGCCGGCCTTCTTGAACAGCCCCATGGCCTTCTTCACGTTCTCGCGCGTCTCGGGCTCGGCATCTTTCAGCGCGCCGAGCACGCCGATCTTGAAGGGTCCCGGCGCGCGCGGGCCGACGAGCGTCATCACGCTGCCCGCGAGCGCGAAGGTCTGCGCGCCGATGGTCACGGTGTCGGCCGCGGGCAGCGCAAAGAACGGCGCCGGACACGTCGACGCATACCGCTCCAACGCCTTCGCCCACGTCGCCGGCGGCTGCGCGTCCTCCGCCTCCTTCTTCGCCTGCGCCTGCGCCTTCGCCTGCTCCTCCTTCTTCGCCAGCGCCTCCTTCTTCGCCTGCGCCTGCGTCTCCTCGGTCGCCTGCGACTCTCCCTTCTTCTGAGCGTCCCCGCCCGACGCGCAGGCAGAGACGACGAAGACGACGAAGACGAAGACGACGGCGAAGAACGAAAGAATGCGCAGCATGCACGTCGCCTACCGCGGGGTTGCCGCGCCCGAAACGGCGGCGAGCCTCACGACGTCTCGCCGGTCGCGCGCCACACGTCGAAGCGCTCGTCGAGCACGCCGGCGATGCGGTCGAAGTTCTCCCACGTGTCGGCCACGGCGTAGACCGACGTCGCCGCTTCGGCGCTGAAGACGGCGACGTAGTCGTCGATGTAGCTGGCGTCGTAGTAGGCGGCGGCAAAGGCGGCGGCCTCGTCGTCGAGGTCCGACGGCCAGAGCTTCTCGTCGCAGCAGCGCAGCAGAAATTGCCGGCCCGTCATGCGGCGCGCGACGACGTCGGCGACCGCGTCGGCAACGTCGTCGTGCGCCGCGCCGGCGTGCCCGCGAACCAGCGCCCACGCGAGGAAGAAGCCGATGTGCGTCGCGCCCGCCTCGCGCGGCAGATCGCTGGGAAACTCCCCGCCGTAGTGCCAGTCCGCCCGATCAATCGTCGCCATGCGTCACCCTCATGCCGGAAGCGAAGTCTACGGCTGCGTCTCCGGCCCCAACGTCGTTGGCTTCGCAGCCGAAGGACACGGCAACGACGCCGACAACAACGCCGTCACCGCCACCGTCGCCCGCAAATACGGATCGTGCACGGCGATGTCTTTCAGCTCGAGGCGGCCGATCTCGACGCGCGTGCACAGCGCGGGGACGCCG
>JANNAY010000720.1:0-9061 GCA_031384945.1 Deltaproteobacteria bacterium | reverse complement strand
CACCGAGTCTGGCGACGGCTTCGACGACACCGTGATCACGCCGCACTACGTCGGCGACACCCACGCCTTCGACCAGCTCGTGATCGAGCAGGGCGACTTTCGTGCGACGCAGGTCTTCTCGTACGGCGGCCCCGACGGCCTCGTCGACGAGGTCCATGTCGACGGTGGCGTCGACGGCGACGAAGACGACATCTTCGACTTCGAATTCGAATACGACGAAGGCGAATCCGTCGCCTACGACCTCACGCCGACGAGTGTCTACTTCGTGGCCTTTCTCTTCGACATGAAGGGCAAGACCAACGGATCGATCTTCGCGGACATGGAAGAGCGCCAAGTCGTCCCGTCGTGGTGACCAAAAACTCGCGGTGCCCTCGTCGTCGCCCGTAGGCTCGCGGAGTGAGTGAGGGTCGTTCGTTGGACTTGTGTGCTGTCGGCCTCGGCCAGGCAGGTGGCTGGCTCGCGGCCGAGTGGCGCCGTCGTGGCTACCGTGCGCTCGTCTTGAACACGGCCAAGAGCGACCTGCGCGGGCTCGGTGGCAAGCAGGCCGGCCTCGAGATCCCCGAAAAAGATCAGCTGCTGATCGCCATCGAAGGCGCTGACGGCGCCGGCAGAGACCCCGCCTACGGACGCCGCTGCGTGCGCGAGCACGACGCCCAGATCAAAGGGGCGGTGCAGCGGCAGCTCAACGGCGCCGACGCCCTCGTCGTCATGGCCGGCCTCGGCGGCGGCACCGGCAGCGCCGTCGACGAGCTCGTCAGGGTGCTCGAGCCGCTCGAGATTCCGATTTTGGTGCTGTGCACGCTGCCATCAGACGGCGAGAGCGGCATCGCCAAGGTCAACGCCGTCAGGGCCGCCGACGCCATCGTGCGGCAACAGCTGGCCGGCCGCTTCTTCGTCGACAACGGCCGCTTGCTCGAAGCGTTTCCCGGCGTCGACGTCATCTCGTACTTTCAGAAGGTCAACGCCCGCGTCTTGCAGCCGCTCGATGAGCTCAACCGGCTGAACCAGCGCGAAGAGGTGTGGTCGCTGAAGTCGTTCGACGGCGAAGACCTGCGCAAGGTCTTGCTCTCGTCGGGATCGCTGCTCATTCACACCGCGCGCCTGAAAGACGGCGTGCTCGCCAGCGCCGACCTCGTCGACGCCGCCGTCAAATGCGTCGACGGCGGCGAATTTCTCGCCAGGGGCACCGACATGGCGAAGGTCGCGTACCTCTCGCTCGTCGTCGCTGGGCCTGAAAAGTCATTGAAGTCGACGCCGATGCAGGTCTTCGAAGAAGCCGCGGCCGAGCTCAAGAAGCAGACGGGCGGTGGCGCCTTCTTTGACGGCCTCTACGTCACCCCCGACGATCAGCCGCTGCGCGTGTGGGTGTTGGCGTCGTCGCTGTCGATGCCGAAGCGCGTGCTGCAGCTCGTCGACAAAGCCAACGTCGAAGGGGCCGCGCTGGCGCAAAAGATCGCCGTCGATCTCCAGGGGCTCGACACGGGCGGGCTCGCGGGCTTGTCGCTGTTTCGGGGTCCGCGCGGCGCGGGTTCGTTGCCGCCGACGTCGGTGGCGGCGGCGTCGACGTCGTTGCCGCCGATGCCGGCGTCGGTGTCGCTGTCGCCGACGGCCACGCAGCCGGCGGTGCGCAAGGCGCCGGTGCTGACAGAGGTGCTGCCCGGCGGCTCGAACCTGCCGAGCCTGCCCGACAACGCGATTCTGCCGTCGCCCATCGCCATCGCGCCCGCCATGGTCGCCAAAAAAGACAGCGGCACAGACATCCCCGACGAGATGACGATGGAGGGCGAGAGCGCCACCGGCCTGCCGCTGCCGTCATTGCCGGCCGGACCCCAGGCCGAGGCCGAAGAGCTCGTCGAGAAGTACCAGGCCGGCGATCGCAAAGTGAAAGAGCGCATCGGCAAGAAGCTGCTCGAAGACTCACGCTCACCCGACACACAAATCCGCATGCTAGCGGTCTGGTCGATGGTGCAGCTCAACGACGGCGCCTTTCGCCGCGCGCTCACGCGTTGTTCGAACGACGACAACAAAGAAGTTGCCCGCCTCGCCATCACAGGGCTCGACGCCCTCGGCGACGTACCCAGCGTCGACTAACTCTCGATCAGGTCAGCCGGGATGGAAGTTGAATTGGTGTCCCAGCATTTCTGGCTCACCGTCGAAGGCAGGGAACTTCCAGCTCTTGATCGCGTCGATCAAGCAGGCGTTGAAATCTGAAGAGGCGAAGGGCGATTGCTTCACGCTGACGCCGGTGACGGTGCCGTCGTTGGCGATGCTGACGGCGACGGCGACTTCACCTTCGGCGCTGGCGTCGACGACGAGGACGTGCTCGACGTAGCAGTTCGACAGCTTGTCTTTGGTCGCGCGGGTGATGCGCGCCAGCGTCTCGTCCGGCAAATCGGTCGGCCGCGGCTTCGACGACGACGACGACGATGACGATGACGACGTCTCTTTCGGCTTCGGCGCCTTCTTCGGCGGCGTCGTCTTTTCGCGCCGCTCGTCGATGGTGGCGCGGGGGCGCACCTTGGCCGGAGGAGTGATCAACGCCTCGATCGCGGCGCGCTCTTGGGCCTGCGCTTCGTCGAGGTTGCTGGGCAAGCGCGCCAACGTCTCGCTCGCCGCGGGCTTGTTGTTGCCGCCGACGAGAATGCGCGCGCGCAACAGCAGAGCCTCGACGTTGGTGGGCTGCAGGTGCAAGGCGGTGTCGACGGCGTAGCGGGCGTCGTCGTATTTGCCCTTCTCGTAGGCGACCCTGGCACGTGACAACAAAACGCCCATGTCGAAGGGGTCGGCGACGCCGGCGTCGACGACGGCGTTATCGCTGCTGGTGAAGAAATCGTGGGCAGGCCCAGCGAGAGGGTTGCCGAATTTGAAGACGTAGACGGCGCCGAGGGCGAAGACGACGACGAAGAAGGCGGCCCAGCGGCGCGCCGGGTTCGACGGCGCCTGGATGGGCTCGTCGTCGTCATCGAAGCTGTCGAGGGGGCCAGCGTCGGTGAAGGCCAGCGCTGGCGTCTCGGTCGTCGCCCGCGGCTTCAACGAACGCGCCGCCGGAATCTCGGGCTCGGTCGGCGGCGGCAGCGCAAACGCCGTGCGGCCGTCGAGGGCGTCGACGACGTCGCGCCCCGACTGGGGGCGCTTGTCGGGGTCTTTCTCGAGCAGCGCGTGGCACAGCGCGACGAGGTCGTCGGGCACGGCGCTGGCGTCGGCCTTGCGTTGCGTGCGCAGCGCGCGCAGGTCGGGCACCGGTTTCTCGACGTGTGCCTTCAAGATGTCGAAGGTCTTCTCAGCGTCGAAAGGCGGACGACCGGCGAGCATCTCGAACAAGAGCAGGCCGCAGGCGTAGAGGTCGGCGCGGCCGTCGACGAGGCGGCCTTCGATCTGCTCGGGGCTCATGTACTGCGGCGTGCCCATCAACATGCCGGTTTGCGTGAGGCGCTTGGCGCTCTCAAGCTTTCTGGCGATGCCGAAGTCGACGACGACGACGCGGCCGTTGTCGTCGACGAGGACGTTGGCGGGCTTGATGTCTCTGTGAACCACGCCCTTCTCGTGGGCGTAGCCGAGGGCGGCGACGACCTCGCGCAACAAGCGGCGGGCCTCGCTCGGCTCGAGCACGTCGACCTCGTTGAGCACGCGCTCGAGCGGGCGTCCGGCGACGTACTTCATGACGAGAAAGCGATCGTCGCCATCTTGCGCGAACGTGATCAGCGGGACGATGCCCGGATGATCGAGCGCTGCGAGCGAGCGCGCCTCTTGAATGAAGCGATCGCGAATGTCTTTCTCGCGGGCCAGCGCACCGGGCAGCACCTTGATGGCGACCCGCTGTCCGCTGACGTCGTCACGGCCGAGGTAGACCGTGCCCATGCCGCCCTTGCCGAGCTGGCGTTCAATCACATAGGTGCCGAGCACGACGTCGCCGTCGGCGAAGCGGGCGACTTCTTCTTCGTCGCCTTTTGCGCCGCCGCCTTCGGTGCGCGCCGACGACGGCAATGAAGGCGATCGCTCTCGCTTCGTCGGCAGCGGACCGAGCTCGACGGGCGTCGGATGCGCGCTGTTGTTGGTCTGCAGCGTTGGCGTGCGCAGCGCCTGCGCGCAGGCGACGCAAGCGATGGCGTCGTCGACATTTCCGGTTCCACACAGGCGGCAGCGCACGTGCTGACCATCGCATCCACGGCGTGGACGCGCCAATCCTCCTGTGCCATCGGATCCCCATGCCAGCCCCGCTTTTTCTCGGCGCGACGACGGTGCGGGCGCGGGCGCTTTACCTCGGCGAGCGCATCGACGTGCGGGCGCTCGAGGCCACCAGCCGCATCACCCCCGTTCTGCCGCTCGTCATCCAGGCCGGCGAGCGCGGCTGCGCCGTCGTCTTCCGCTACGGCGCCATCGTCTTGTTCAACGTCGCGCCGATGGAAGAGGTGACGTTTCTCGAGAGCCTCAAGCGCCTGGTGGGCGACCCGTTCGCCAAGCCCGAGGTCGAAGAGATCGTGATTCGCGTGGCGCCCGATCGACAAGACGGCCGCGACGACAGCGTCGAAGGCAACGTGCTCACCGTCGTCGAATTGAGCGTCGAACGCGTGCAGCTCGTGGCCGAGATTCTCGCGCGCACGGTGGCGCTCGCCCGCTACGAGTCGGTGATGAAAGAGTCGGTGGCAGCCATCGAGAGCTGGGCCCTCGCGCTGCAGAAGGGCGAGAGCGCGTCGGCCCTTGAACGAAATCTCATCAAGAACCTGGGCGCAACCATTGTCATCCAAAGCTCGATGACTGGACGCATTGAGATTGACGACAAACCCGAGATTCTGTGGGAACGCGCAGATCTTGAACGCATCTTCTTGCGCCTCGAAGATGAGTACGAGCTGAAAGAGCGAGACATGGCCCTCGAGCGCAAGTTGGCCTTGATCTCGTCGACGGCCGAGATGCTGTTGAATCTCGTCGACAACCGGCACAGCCGCCGGCTCGAGTGGTACATCATCGGCTTGATCGTGCTCGAGATCGTGATTTCATTGACCACGATTGCCTTCGGGCTGAACCACTAAGAGCGAAGCGGTCGGGCCGGCTACTCTTGGTACTCCGGCTTCTTCTTCTTCTCCGGCGGCCACGGCAGCGTCTTCGTCCACGGCGTCTTTTGTTCGTCGCCCAACCAGGCAGCGTCGTAGGTGTTCAACAGTTTCACGAGCCCTTCGCGCCAGAGGCCGGCGGTGTCGTCGTGGTGACGGCGCAACCACCACATGACCGCGCTGCGCACATGGTTGGGGTCGTGGCCGCCCCAGTCGCTGGCCGAGGGACCGAGCACCTCGTGGTAGGCGTCGGTGATCTCCCAGACGTCCCAGCCGCCGCCCTTCGCGTCCATCGAGCTGAGGTAGCGGCGGCGCTCGTTCTCGACCCACTTCGGGTCTGACGACAGCGCTTTGTCGACGAGAAAGTAGACGTGGGCGAGCTCTTTCAGCTGCCGGTCATAGACCGGCTGCGTCGCTTGTCGCAGCGCAGGGTCGGACGCCGCCGGCACCAGCGCCGTCGTCGCCCACGTCACGAACTTCGGATCGTAGCGGCCGAAGTCTTTGGCGGCGTGCAGGTTGAGCTTGCCGTTCTTGTGCGGCCCCTTGCGAAACGGCGGCGCCGGCGCCTGCCGCACGAAGGCCTTCCACGACGTCACCGTGAGGGCGCGGCAGAAGACGTTTCGCATGCCGCCGTCTTTGCCGTAGTCGAAGCCGAGGTCGTCGTCGGCGCAGCCGCTGCCGCTGTCGGGCAGCTGCTGCCAGGCCTCGGTGATGGTGAGCAGCTTGCCGCCAGCGACGACGCTGGCGGCGAAGAAGCAGACGACAGCGACGACAACGAACGAGCGGGCGTGCATGTGCGTCATGCTGCCACGGCTGTCGAGGGACGCGGTAGAGCAGGGGATGGCCGAAGAAGCAGAAGCCCTGATCTCGAAGACGGTCGCGCTCAACGAAGGACGCATGACCGCGGTGGTGGCGGCGTTCTCGTCGTTGCTGCCGACGTCGTGGCCGGTGACGCCGGCGGTGACGGCGCTGTCGCAGCCGCCAGCCTCGACGGTCGCGGCGGTGCGCCTGCTGCAGCGCGCCTTCGACGAGATTCACGCGACGCACCCAACGGTGGCGTTCTGGTGGAAAGACCACGAGTCGGTCTTTCTCGGCGCCTGCCGCCGCCTCTCTGCCCTCGCCGGCATGGTGTCGGTGACGTCGATCCTCGGGGTGCCCGAGGGCGATCCGCGGCTGGGCTGGTCGCGCCAATCGAACCTCTACCGCCGCGATGATCGCGATGTGCTCACGCGCTTTCAGGCGAAGCCGAACATCGTCGAGCGGCAAGACCGCGATGGCGGCGTCGTCGTCTGGCTGCGCACCAGCAAGGCGCCGTGGCGTGGGGGGCCGTTCTCGGGCACCGTCGGCGGCTTCGACGCCGTCAGCGAGGCGCGCGCCGCCGAGCTGCAGAAGCATTCCTGAGCGTCTACTCGGGGATCGGTTCGTCGCCGTCGAGCGTGCTCTGAAAGAAGATGGGCAGCAGCGGCTCGCGAAAGTCGGCGGTGCAGATCGAGCCCAACAGCGCTTCGCTGTTCACCGCGGCAGCGAGGGCGGCGTAGCGAAAGGCGCCGTCGGCGAAGCAGCAGTTGTCGTCGGGGTCGCAGCTGGCGGCGAGGCCAAAGGCGGGGACGCAGATGGCGTCGGCGCTGCCGTCTTCTTCGTCGGGCACGCAGCCTGCGGGGACGAAGCCCGCGCCGCCGTCGACCAGGCCGCCGACGACGCCGACAAAGACGTCGGTGGTGCGACCGCTGCTCTTCAGGTTCGTGAGAAATCCGCTGTAGTCGCCGACGGGGGCGAGCAGGTCTTGGTGCTCGTAGCAGTCGGTCGGGCGTCCACGCGCGAACAGCTCGGGAAATTCGCCGCAGCCGGCCGGTTCGCCCTCGAGCTCGTTGGCGAAGCCGTAGGCGCCGTCGGCGTGAGAGCAGTCGTCTTCGTCGCCGACGAAGATGACGAGCAGCTGGCCGTCTTGGCGCAAGAAGCCGTCGAGGTCGTCTTCACAGCCCGGCGCGCGGCGGCTGCCGTCGTCGAGGAAGACCTTCATGGCGTCCATGCCGCGCTCGAACGAACTGCCGTAGAGGCCGACGCCGAGCATCGCGTCTTGCAGTCCTTGCTGAACGTCGTCGTCGCGGGTGAGAAACTTCTTGCCGCTGGCGTTGACGGCGCCTTGCAGGCAGCCGCGCATCGGTGTCGGCGTGTGCGTGTCGTCGAGGTCTTGCGCGTCGGGAAGCCGCTCGTCGCAGTTGCCGACGTCGGTGGTGATGACGCCGATGTGGAAGTCGCCGTTCATCGCGGCCATCAGCTGCGAGATGCCGCAGACGCTGGCGAGCTCGCTGAGCACCGCTGGCGGCGGGTTGGCGAACTGCGGTTGCACGTTCGTCAGGTCATCGATCGGACAGCGCTCGTCGTAGATCGAGCGGATCAGCGTCTGCTGTTCGTTGACCATCGATCCAGAGTTGTCGACGACGAACAAGACGTCGAGCGGCGCTTTGGCGGCGATGGCCAGCGGCACCGGCGGCGGCGGCGCGTCGAGCGGATAGCTGAGTGTGCACGCGCTGATGACGAGCGGCAGCAGCATGGAGGCGACCAGCGAGGTCTGCGTCTTCGTCTGCGTGGTGCAGCCCGCGTCTTTGGCTGCGCCCTGATTGCACCTCTCCGCTTGGGGAGAGGTCGAGCGCAGCGAGGGTGAGGTCTTCGTCGTCTCGTTCTTCATCGTCGCCTCCTGCGCTGTCTTTGGGTCGGGCGTCGCTGATCCATCACCGTGCTGCGTGATCAACGCACCACCGCGCGCACGCGGTCGGCGAGCAGCGAGCGCGGCCAGCGAGCGAGGAAGCGGTCGCCAGCGACGCGGGCGTCGTCGCCACGGCCCGCCCGCGCCAACGCGATGACGCGCAGCGCTTCGCGCTCTTCGGTCAACGCACCCTGCGGCGCGATCGCGGCGTGGGCGTCGAGGAGGGCGAGGGCGCCGACGGGGTCGGCGTTTTGCAGCTTGGCGCGCGCCTGCTCCAGCACCGCGGCCTCGTCGACGGGGCGCTGGTCACCGGGCGTGGTCGTCGTCGTCGCGGTCGTCGCGGTCGTCGCGGTCGTCGCGGTCGTCGCGGTCGTCGCGGTCGTCGTCGTCGCTGTCGCTGGGGTTTGCGGCTTCGTCGTCTTCGGCGCGTTCGTGGCGAAGAGATCGATCGGGGTCTCAATGATGACGGTGCCGGCATCGCTGAGTGGCTGCTCATGCTCAACCACCGGCGTCGGCGCGGGCGTCGTGCTCGTGCTCGCAGTCGTGGTCGTCACCACCGCAGCGGGCGGACGCGCCGCGACGACGATGCCGCCGCCGACAGCGACGACGCTGACGACGCCGACGACGACCTTGACGGCCAGGGCCTTTGTCAACGTCACTGCCGACGCCTTTGCCGCGGTCGCTGCCGACGAAGACACCGCCGACGATGACGCCGACGAAGACGCCACCGCCGCCGTCGACGCCACCGCCGCGGTCACGCCGACGCTGACCATCACCTTGCCCAGCAGGCGATCAGAGACGGCCGCGGGCAGGGCGGGCCCCGCGCCGCCTTCATCGAGCAGGCGCTTCAGCGCAGGCGAGAGCGCGCCGTCGTTCACGTCGTCGTCGTCGAAGTTCATGCGTGTTTCTCGACAAAAGAGGTGAACGCCGCGCGGGCCAGGCGCAGGCGTGAGTAGAGCGTGTTGAGCGGCGCCTCTAAAACGAGCGCGCACTCAGGGATCGGCAGGCCCTCGAGCTCGTGCAGCACGAAGACCGCGCGCTGCTCGAGGGGCAGGGTCGCCAGCGCCCTTTGCACCAGCGCCTTCTTTTCGTTGCGCTCGACCATCGACGCGGCGTCGCGTCGCCCCTCGTCGACGACGTCGACGTGCTCAGAGGGGGTCTCGCGCGCGATCGACATCTTGCGGCGGCGATCGAGGGCGGTGCGAAAGCAGATGCCGAAGAGCCACGGCTTCAACGGACGCGTCGGATCGAAGTCAGCGAGCTTGCGGTGGACGACGACGAAGACGTCGTGGGCCACGTCTTCGAG